>DATMYU010000513.1:0-8463 GCA_035560775.1 Desulfosporosinus sp. | reverse complement strand
AAAAAGCGGCATTCAAGATGGCATAATTTAAATAGAGTAACTCCATCTCAGATAGTCATACTTTATGTGCTAGCTGGAGGCAGCTGGATTCTCTTCTCAGATCGTATATTAGGTTTTATAGTGACCAATTATCAGATGTTTCTCCAGTTGCAAACGGTTAAAGGGTGGCTTTTTATTGCGGTGACGGGAGTGTTTCTTTATTTCCTTTTGAAATGGGTGTTTAGCACTCTCCAACGGTCCGAGAAAGCCCTCAGAGAAGAGCAGGAACAATTAGAGCGCTATCGCCTTTTGGCAGAGAATTCAATTGATATTATCTTATACATTCGTCAGGATGGACAGATTGTCGATGTTAACGAGGCAGCGGTGAAGCGTTATGGCTATACTCGCCAAGAATTAACTCACATGCATGTTAAAGAATTGCGCTTGTCAGACGATCAGTTAGCAGTATCAAATTTCCTCAAAAATGCACCGGAAGGGATTCAGTTCGAGTGTCTGCATGTTTGCAAAGATGGAAGGACTTTTCCAATCGATGTTAGCGCTAAGGGAGCAATCTCAAATGGAAATCCGATTATTGTCAGCATCATTCGCGATATCACAGAACGTAAAAATGCGGAGGCAATGGTTTGGCTGGAGAAGGAACGGGCCCAAGTTACCCTAGATTCTATTGGAGATGCGGTGATCACCACAGATACTCGGGCCAACGTAGAGTACCTCAATCCAATTGCTGAGGCTTTAACTGGTTGGACGAATGCTGAAGCTGTCGGACAGCCATTGGAAAAGGTCTTTCATATTGTGAGTGAAGAAACCGGACGAGCGGTTGAAAGCCCGATTGTCCGTTGTCTTGAAGAAGGATGTATTGTTGGCTTAGCAAACCATATCGTCTTAATTCACAGAAATGGTACGACTATCGCAATTGAGGAATCAGCTGCCCCTATTCGCGATCGAACCAACGTGGTCATCGGTGGAGTTCTAGTTTTTCACGATGTTAGTTATAAACGAAATATCATGAAACAAATGGCACATCAAGCGCAGCACGATGCCCTGACAGGGCTGCCGAACCGACTCCTCTTCAATAAATATTTAATTCAGGCGATAGCGCAGGCAAGGCACAAGCGAGCTAAGCTAGCGGTCATATTTTTGGATCTGGATCGTTTTAAGCTTATCAATGATACTATGGGTCATAACATTGGGGACCAACTTCTGAATAACGTTGCGAAACGCATTCGTCAAACTTTGCGTGAAGGAGATACGATTGCGAGACTGGGCGGAGATGAATTTTTAGTATTACTACCGGAGATCAGTGACGAACAAGAGGCTGTTTCCATAGCAGAGCGGATTTTAGAAGTCTTTACCCAACCGATAATACTAGATGATAATGAAGTCTACATGAGTACGAGTATTGGAATCAGTCTTTATCCGAGCAATGGCAGTGACATGGAAACCTTGGTGAAACAGGCGGATACAGCGATGTATCATGCCAAGGAGCAGGGCCGCAATAATTACCAGTTTTTCACTGCCGGTCTTAATATTAAGGCCAATGAACGGTTTTCAACAGAGAACAGTCTGCGTAAGGCCTTAGTACGTGGAGAGTTTGTCTTGCATTATCAGCCTCAGGTCGATTTCGAAAGCGGGTGCATCGTGGGGTTAGAGGCCTTGATCCGTTGGAATTCAAGGGAACAGGGATTGGTTTCGCCGATCTCATTTATCCCTATAGCCGAGGAAACTGGTTTGATAGTACCGATCGGAGAATGGGTTTTACGGACTGCCTGCACTCAAAATATGACCTGGCAAGAACAAGGTTATCCTCTCTTGCGTATGGCAGTCAACATCTCAGCACGGCAATTTCGAGAACCGAATTTTATCAAGTTAGTTGCGGAAATTCTGCAGGAAACCAGAATGGATCCACAGTGGTTGGAATTGGAGATTACAGAAAGCATTGCCATGGAAAACGGTGATGGCTCAGTCGAAATGCTGAACTATTTTAAAAACTTAGGCGTACGAATTTCCATCGATGATTTTGGAACCGGATTTTCGTCACTTAATTATTTGCGACGCTTGCCGATCGATACACTTAAAATCGATCAGTCTTTTATTCAGGATATAAGCACGGGCGAAAATGGAGAGGAAGTTGTTTCTGCTATTATCCAGTTGGCCAAAAACCTTCAGTTGAAAGTGATTGCTGAGGGAGTGGAAACGAATATACAAAGGTCCTTTCTCAAGGCCAAGCGGTGTGATGAAATGCAGGGGTTCCTCTTTAGCAAAGCGGTTACTTCTGAAGAGGTGGAAAAATTGCTTGATCAATTTAGTCGATAATTAAGATATACACAGTCCATTTAAGTTGAAAGCCGGGTGCATGTTTTTTGATATGCACCCGGCTTTCAACTTAGTCACAGGACGCTCAGGTCGTCCCTAGTCTCTGAATCTAAGCCAGAGGTTTTCATATACCTATACAGACTTCCATGCCGCTTAAGCGGCAGCGCTGATGAATGAAATAATGCTTATTCCAGGGCAGAAAGTATAAGTTTTGGACAGCATAATTCGGGTGGTATTAGCGCAACTAGGCGGCCGCCGGCGCCTGCCAAGTTTTCTTTAGATTGGGGCACGCAAAGCGCTTTGACATCAGTGAACTTGCTTACGCTTTAGCTGAAACATTGGGACTTCTCTGAAGGAGTCTATCAAAGCAAGAATCGTTTCCCCCTGCGTCAATTGCACATGCTAGATGAGTCCTCCCAGCAACGCACGTTCTAAAATTAAACGTGGGGACATACCTTCAATCAAGGGGGGACAATGATGTGTCGTTACATTACACGCTATCTGTCGTTCAGGCACCTAAAGTGAACCCGACTAAGGTTGCAACCTTGCAAACTGAAGCGAGCATTTCTGGGCCAAATCAGAGTGCGGTGGTATTATGGGCTGATATGGCCAGATGGTTTGGTGAAGATATCCGTTCGATTTTAGGCAATATCAAGGTGGTCCCTTTTCACGAGGTTGAAGAAATTCGAGTCCGAATGGGTCAGCCACTCATGATTCGGACATCAGACAAGGATCTCTTTTTAAATCGTGAAGGGGAAGTAACCAGCCCAGATAAAGCTTACTATGTCAAGCGGGAAGATCTGAGCTGTGCGCTGGAACGGATGACCCATAGTTCAGTTTATGCTGTCGAAGAGGATCTCAAACAAGGTTTCTTAACCCTTTCTGGAGGGAACCGTGTCGGGATAACGGGGGAAGCAGTCCTAGTACGTGGTCAAATACAAACCATGAAACACATATCTGCCTTAAACCTTCGTATTGCTCGGAATATTCAGGGACAAGGCCTGAAGATCTTGCCGTTGCTTTTAGGAACACAGGGAACAGTTTGTCATACGCTCTTGATTTCGCCTCCTAGAGCTGGTAAAACAACGCTCCTAAGGGATCTGATTCGTCTAATTAGTAACGGGGTTCCGGGGTTAGGCTTAACGGGCCAGACCGTGGGCGTTGTCGACGAACGTGGGGAACTTGCAGGGATGTGTCAGGGGGTACCAACTTATGACTTGGGTTATCGGACGGATGTTTTAGATGGTTGTCCAAAGGCCGAAGGGATGAGCATGTTAGTCCGTTCTATGGCACCTCAAGTTATGGCCATGGATGAGCTTGGCCATGTCGACGATTGTCTTGCTCTAATGGATGCCTTGCGCACGGGGGTACAGATTCTTAGTACAGCCCATGCCAGTTCAATAGAAGAAGCAAGGAACAGGCCGACCTTAGCACATTTGCTGGATCAAGGAGTGTTTGAACGTCTGGTTGTGTTAAGCAGGAAACATGGGCCGGGAACGATTGATGGAGTTTATGATCTTAGAACTGGGAGGATCCTGTGATGCTCATACTGGGATGTATTGCCATCATTGCCGGATGCGGCTGTATGGGATTATGGCTGGCTAATAGAGTTCGTCGCAGACCGGTAGAATTGCGGGAAGGTTTAATGGCTTTGGCACTTTTGGATACAGAAATCGTTTGGGGGGCAACCCCTTTGCCGGAGGCATTTGGTGTTGTAAAGGAACGTACGGATACACCCTGGCAAGAGTTTTTTGGAGAACTTCAGGAACGTTTACAATGGGGAGAGTCAGCAAGCACGGCTTGGAAAGAAACGATTTTAGCCCAAAATTCCCATTTTTGCTTGAAACACGAAGACTGGCAAGTGATCCGTGACGTCAGTAAAGGATTAGGTCAATCCGATCGTACGGAGCAGCATAAACAATTAGAACTCGTTCAGCGCCAACTCGCCTTAATGAAGGATCAAGCAGGAATTTGGTCTGAGAAACAGGCTAAAATGTGGTCTTATCTGGGCTTTCTCTGTGGGATAGCAGGTGTGCTCATTTTGATTTAACCAAGGAGAGGAGTTGGGAGAATGAGCTTTAATCTAATCATTACAGTCGCTGGAATTGGTATTTTGGTCGGAATATTGGCATCCGTGCTAAATCAATCCGGTCGTAGTGAAATGGCACAAGGCGTTACTATTATGGGTGTTATCGTGGTCCTTTATATAGTAGTGCAGTCCATTGCACAGCTATTCACCCTGGTCAAAAGTGTTTTTAACCTTTATTAGGGGGCTAAAAGGTGGAGATATGGCAAATCGTAGGGCTAGCCCTGATTGTTACAGTGATTAGTGTTGTTCTTAAGCAGATCCGACCGGAAATTGCTTTACAACTTTCAATTCTAGCTGGTGCAGCGATCTTTATAATGATTATGAGTAAGATCAAAGTCATTGTCGATCTGCTCCAAACTCTAGCAGACCAAGCCAATATCAGTTCTTATTATTTACTTATTGTATTAAAGATTGTGGGAGTGGCCTATTTGGCTGAGTTTGGCGCTCAAATCTGCCGTGATGCGGGTGAAGGTGCGTTAGCCACTAAAATCGAGATAGCTGCAAAAGTTGGAGTGATTGCTTTATCCATTCCTATTATTGTTGCCATTACAGAGTCATTGGTACGACTCGTTCCGTGAGGTGAAGTATTTGCCAAGATTCATCGTAAGTTTAGTTTTTATTATCATCTTGCTGGGTGGGACAACTCCCCCTGTGCTTGCCGAGGAGATTACTTCTCAAACACCAGAGAAGGTCGAGCTTTTGCAACAGGTTGATTTGAGTCAAATGCAAGGTTTTCTTGAACAATTGGATGCCGATGTTCAGAGTGCAATGCCGGGATTTTCTTTAACCCGCATGTTTGAGGATATAAAAAGTGGAAAACTGGATCTGCAGCCGGAAAAGTTGGGTCAGACCTTATTGGCAGTGCTGGGAAGGGAAATCTTAACTAGTGCTCCGTTAATCGGCAAGTTGCTTATTTTAGCCGTGCTTGCTGCCGTATTAGGACAGCTTCAGGTTGCTTTTGGTGGGAGTGTTGGGAAAACGGCCCAGGTTATGACTTACCTCGTCCTGTTAAGTTTAGCCCTTACTTCCTTTCGGGAGGCCCTGCGTGTCGCCACGAACGCAATTGATCAGATGGTCGGGCTCATGCAAACCTTGTTTCCAGTAATGTTGACCTTATTAATCTCCATGGGGAATCTGACCAGTGCAGCATTATTTAGACCGCTCGTTATGGGTAGCCTGACGGTTTTAGCAACGATCATCAAAACGGTTATTTTACCACTCTTTTTTCTAGCTGCTGTGTTGAAGCTTTTTAATCATATCTCTGAACAGTTCAAGCTCAGTAAGCTCGCCGGACTCTTCGAATTCGCAGGAAAAATCTCCCTTGGCGTGATCATGACTGTGTTTATAGGAGTTATGACAGTTCAAGGGGTGACGGGAGGAGTTGCGGATAGCGTTGTTTTTCGGACGGCCAAGTATTCTGCGGATCTTGTTCCAGTCGTGGGAAAGTTTTTTAAAGATGCTGTCGAGTTGGTGATCACGTCCGGTTTACTACTGAAAAATGCTGTCGGAATCGTTGCCTTACTTGCAATTATTGTGATTTGCTTGGGCCCTTTGGTGAAGATTTTAGCCATGCTGCTTGTTTTTCGAGTCTCAGCCGCCCTCATCGAGCCACTCGGCGAAAGGGCTCTTGCGGATAGCCTTCAGGATATGGCGAAAAGTTTAATTTTTATCTTAGTAACGGTCGCTTCTGTTGCGATTATGTTTTTCATGACCGTTGCCGTGGTTGTAGGTACGGGAACCTTTTCGGTGATGTTGCACTAAGGAGGAGAGTACTGTGCAGACGTTACAAACTCTTGTGCGCAATTTGGCCATGATTCTACTGTTGGCCACCTTTTTAGAAATGCTTCTTCCCAATAAATCCATGCGAGGGTTTGTGCAAATGGTGATGGGGTTGTTTGTGATAAGCGCGGTTCTTGCCCCTATCACAACATTCTTACATACCCCGTTAGCGATGGATATTCCGGCTTGGACAGCTACAACACCCCAGGATTTGCCGGTAATTGCAACGGAAGGACAAGGAACTAAAGTGGGTCGGGATGCAGTCCAAGAACAATACCGTCAGATTCTAGTGCACCAGATCGAAGCACTCACCTTAGGAATTAAGGGAGTCGAGGCCGCGCTGGTGGATATTACATTTGAAGAGGGCGCAGGGGGGGTGACTGATCAGCCCAAGATTGCCATGGTTAAGGTTACGCTGACTTCTGTAAAAGAGGAAATACTGCCAGTTCAACCCATTACCATTGGACAGTCCCCAACGACTGTGAAAACACAGTCTCCGAAAGCAGAAGAAGTGAAAGAGCGAATTGCCGCCTTCATAAGTTTGTCTAAAGATAAGATTATCGTTCAAGAAAGTTAGTGGGAAACCCAATTTTGGAGGGAGGTATTTGATCGTGAAGCTGTTAAAATTGATTTCATCAGATAAAATGGTATTTAGTTTAGTAGCGCTCATCGCGGTTGGGATGTCCTTTATCTACTTAGGGAAAGGTCCGGAAATTTCGCCCCAGAGCATACCGACTAAGGCCGCCCTGACAACTGCCTCGACCACGAGTACAAAAATTGGCGCTTTGGAAAAAGAATTGGAGAATAAACTACAAGCCAATATTCTGCTCATGGAAGGGGTGGGCAAGGTGCAAGTCTCAGTAAGTTTTTCGACGGGTTTGAAAAATGAATATGCGCGCAACGACAATGTCACGAAGAATACTTCGAAGGAAACAGATAAAACCGGAGGAACCAGAGAAACAACTCAGATTACGGAAAACAACCAAGTGGTCATGCCGAATGGTTCATCTCAACCAGTTCTGGTGATGGAGGATCGTCCAGAGATAGCCGGCGTTTTGATTATCGCTGAGGGGGCTCGGGATCCAAACGTCAGAGAAGGGATTCATACAGCGGTACGAACGCTCCTGAATATTTCGAGCAATAAAATTACCGTTGTCCCCATGGGTACATTATGATGTTTAATCAGAAATTAAAGCGGCCTATCGTTATGATAGTGGGGCATAAATCGAGATTATGGCTAGGCGGCTTAGGGGGATTAGTGTTGCTCCTAGGAGCCTTTGGGGTATGGTTTATCACATTCACAACTGCTCCAAATACCCATTTCTCTGCCCAAAAAAGCTTGCCAGTCAGTGCCCCGGTGGAGGACAATGCTATTGAATTTCAATTTGAAACCCTTAAACCCGACGCCTCCGGGCTAAATTACTTTGTAAATTATCGTTTGCAACGCGAACAGTTTCGTCAGGAGACGAAAGCGATGCTCTCAGAGTTATTAAACTCAACTGTGGAAAAGAGTAAAGAGCAAGCTCAAGCTCAAGGGAAATGGCTGGAACTTAGCACGAAAATTCAAAATGAAGGAGAAATCGAAAATCTTCTTAAGATCAAAGGGTTTCAAGATACCGTCGTAGACGTGCTCCCTGAAAATGTCACAGTGATTGTATATGCCCCTAGCTTAACGCCGAATGAAGTCAGTATTATTCAAGACATCGTTGTCCGAGTAACTAAAGTCCGGCTGGATAAGATTACGATATCGGTTAAAAAATAGTGGAACCAAAACAATATCAGCTGTTAATGATCATGTTCCAAATGCTCTCACAGAATTGATGAAGTTGTTGCCTGAATAGAGCGACAGCTTTTTTATTATACCTTTACAGACCCCCATGCCGCTTAAGCGGCACCACTGATGAATGAAAATGAGTTATGTTCAGGACAGAAAGTATAGATTTTGGGTGGCCTAATTCTGGTGGTATAAGTGCAACTAAGGCGGTTGCCTGCGCCTGCGGCTGACAGAATGACTAATACGTGCGAAGACAGTGTCTTCGGGCACCAGCCAAGTTTTCTTTATACCTATACAGAAAGTATAAGTTTCGGGTAGCATAATTCGGGTGGCATAAGTGCAACTAAGGCGGCCACCGGCGGTCCCTTCTCGCCATCCTTGGCTACAGGGACACTCGGCCATCCTTGGCCAGCGCCTGCGGCTTGGCGCCAGCCAAGTTTTCTTTATACCTATACAGAAAGTATAAGTCTTGGGTAGCATAATTCGGGTGGTATAAGCGCAACTAGGC
>DATMYU010000512.1:0-3663 GCA_035560775.1 Desulfosporosinus sp. | reverse complement strand
CTATTAGAGAATGTAAAGAACGGTAACGTTGCCACAGAAGATGCGTTCAATAGGCTTAAGACCTTACCATATGAGGATCTAGGGTTTGCAGTTCTCGACCATCATCGTGCGTTGCGCAAAGGATTTACGGAAGTGGTTTTTTGTCAGGGTAAAACTGCGGGGCAGATCGCCAAGATTTTTGATAGGCTTTGCGGAGGACTAAGGAGTGTTCTTGGCACTAGAGCATCTAATGAAGCTTTTGAAGCGGTTCGGGAGATTTTCCCCGATGCCGTATATAATGAATTGGCCCGGACCATCGTGGTTTACCGCGGCGAGGAGCCTGTTAAAAAAGGCAATATCTTGGTCATTAGTGCTGGGACGGCTGACCTTCCAGTTGCTGAAGAGGCCGCAATCACCGCAGAAATAATGGGTAACAACGTGCAGAGAACTTACGACGTCGGCGTAGCGGGGATTCATCGGCTCCTAGATAAATTAGACAGAATCCGCTGGGCTGACGTAATCATTGTAGTAGCAGGTATGGAAGGAGCCTTGGCCAGTGTTATAGGAGGTCTGGCCGATCAGCCCATAATCGCCGTTCCTACTAGCGTGGGCTATGGAGCCAGCTTTAACGGACTTTCTGCCCTCCTCTGCATGCTCAACAGTTGTGCCTCGGGTATGAGCGTTGTAAATATTGATAATGGTTTTGGCGCTGCTGCCATGGCCAACGCCATTACCCAAATGATTGAGAGGAAATAATGCTAGGGGCGAAAAAACTTTAAAAAGGGGAACCTAGGCAGATTATAGCCTAGGTTAGACGAATAGAGTTAGGAAGTAAAATGCGCGAGAAAACGTTTCACCTCTCCTTTTTGGGGACCTCTTAGTAGTTCGGGCGGAGACCCTTGCGCCACAACTTGCCCATCTTGGTCCAGCTTATCTCCTGAGCTTCGATCACCCTATGGCCCTCCTTGCTGTTTCTGTTGGAGTAGGGTTAAGGCTAAGGCTAAGGCTAAGGTTAAGGTGGCCCCATAGGCTGGTAAGACATTCAAGTCAACGAAGGAACCTGAAAACGATGTTTGCTTTAGTTTGTTCTTGTTGTATTTATTAAGGAAGTGTATCTTTTTAATAGGTCATAGGATTATTCGTACATTGTCTAACCTAAAAGATCTCCCTTACATTGCAGTAACAGTTGAAGAATTAATGAAAAATTTTACACAAGTCGGAGTAAGTCTGAGTAATATGATTCAAAGTAGAGAAACTTATTATTGACAACTCTGAACTTTGTGCTAGAATTTATAATGATGGAATTTGGGATAACCGGAGAAGAAACGTCCGGCTCGGATTCCTTCGTATTTTGTGGTAACGAAGGGGGCAACGATCACAATTGGCAAATTCTCTTGGACGTCATGTGTTGGCCGAAATTTACGGGTGTAGTTTCGACATATTAAATGATCGCGAAAAAGTCGAAATGATGATGGTCAACGCAGCATTGGAGGCAGGTGCCGAGGTACGTGAGGTAGTTTTTCATAAGTTCAGTCCACAAGGGGTGAGTGGTGTAGTTGTAATTTCTGAATCACACCTAGCCATCCACACGTGGCCAGAACTCGGCTATGCAGCTGTAGACGTCTTTACTTGCGGGGACAGTGTCAATCCCTGGGATGCCTGTAATTATTTAACGGATCAGTTTAAAGCGGGTCATATGACTGCAACGGAGATAAAGCGGGGAATCGTTGAATCTCCGAAGGAAGCCGTAAATATGTAGGAGGGATATTTATTTTACTCCGGACTAAGACAAGTACGGATAAAGAGAAAAGGTTATACTTTCTGACTGGTACTCGATAGACCTTGTGACTGAAGTAGTTGCAGGGTCTATTGTATTTCATTGTGTTGTACGTACATACTATGAGAGAAATAATGTCATATTATCAAGGTGCATACGATAAAAAAGGCAGGACTTTAAATAGATATCGCGAATATGTAATAGGTTAATGACTGATTAGAGAAGATAAGGAGCGATAACATGGTTCCTTTAGAATTCAGTTTTTTTGAGAAACTGAACGAGGTACAGGCGCATTTACACCAAGAAATTAGGTTTAAAGCCGCTGACTTTGAGGATTTGGTTAAGCTGGATATGGATGAGCTCGATCGAACAGTTTGTCCGGCGATCGTCTTAGCCACGAGTAGGGCCTGCGGAGATAATGGGCGAAAATCAGTAGCGTTGGCTGGGATTATTCAGCTTATTTTTATGGCCAACCAGGTACATTCATTAATGAAAGATGATAGTGATATCTCGGAAGAGCTTCGACAGTTTCCGGTGCTTGTCGGGGATTTATTATATGGGAAGTTCTTTTTGGAGCTCTGTCGTGAAAATCTATTGCCCTTTTTAGACACTCTTGCCCAAGTCATGGGGACCATGAGTGAAGGGGGTATTTCACGTTGGCTTTCTCGTGGCAAAAAGCTCAAAACTGATGAGTGGCTGGTGATTATTAAACAGGAGAGCGCGATGTTAACTGCTAAAGCAGCTCATCTAGGTGCTGAACTCGCCGGCGTTTCACTTCCATTACAGGACAAACTTCAGGCGTTTGGTTTGGAATTGGGCTTGGCGTGGGGAGCCTGGAAGGAAGGCTTGGGAAGTGACATTGTACAAGCGATTCTTCAGAAAGCCGATAATATCTTGACTGAGATTACACCTTCGCCCCAGCTTAAATTACAACCTCTCCAGGAAGTCTATCATTACATAGCGGAAAAGCTGAACACAGATTACAATCCCCTAGGGGCGGGATAGTGACGAATGGAGTGGGAGTATGTATAAACTAAGCGTTTTTTTTGAAATGATTAAATTCGAGCATACACTTTTTGCCCTTCCTTTTGCCTATCTAGGCGCTTTTTTGGCCTCTAATGGTGTACCGTCTGCTATGAAGTTGCTCTGGATAACCCTAGCTATGATAGGGGCTAGGACGGCAGCTATGTCCTTAAACCGGTTGATTGATCGGCATATTGATGCGCGCAACCCACGGACTGCGCAAAGGGCACTGCCGGCAGGTAAGTTGAGCGTGAATGAAGTGTATATTTATACGGTCCTTTCGTTTCTCTTATTAGGTTATTCTGCGTACAAGCTCAATCTTCTGGCTTTGTGGCTGATGCCAATTGCTGTTTTTTTCCTTGTCTTATATTCATACACCAAACGGTTTACTTGGGCATGCCATCTCGCCTTGGGAATTTCACTGGGCTTGGCTCCTGCTGGAGCCTGGATCGGGGTAACGGGTCATTGGGCTCTGGCACCCATTCTTTTAGGGCTCGGGGTTATGACTTGGGTCGCGGGATTTGATGTTGTTTATGCCTGTCAAGATGTCGAGTTTGACCGTGAAGAGGGACTGCACTCGATCCCAGCTGTTTTCGGAGTGCAGAGAGGTTTAGAGATTTCATCGTTTCTGCATTTTCTCGCACCGATCTTTTTTATAGCCGTTGGGGTAGTTATGTCGATGAGTTGGCTTTATTATCTGGGTGTCGCGATTGCTATCGTGCTACTCTTTCGCCAGCATCGCATTGTTACTGCAGACGACTTGTCTAAGATCGGAGTTGCTTTTTTCAATCTTAATGGCTACTTGAGTATTTTGCTCTTTGTATTCTCAATCTCGGATTTAATCTTATTAAGATAAAGAAAACTTGGCTGGCGCCAAGCCGCAG
>DATMYU010000511.1:0-2993 GCA_035560775.1 Desulfosporosinus sp. | reverse complement strand
TGAGAACACCACGTGGTATCATGACTGGACCATGCACAATTTTAGGTCTCAATGTTTGGGGACTAAGGATAAACCAAACATAATCAACAATGAGACTCCTGATCCACCATGTGAACCCATGCTCTTTTTTTGTAGGAATTGCCATGGCAGGGGGAAAATACTTACGGATGAAGGGAAAAGGCTCGTGGAGTTTGTAAGGTTTTGGATGAATCCGAATTACTAAACGTGTAACAAATTTAGCTTAAGGAAAAAGCGTATGCCCCGACTCACTAATATTGAAACCAAAGTTAATCTTGGCGTAATTCTACCTAAATCTAACTTGACGAACAGATTCTTGGAGAGTCTGTACTGATTTGAAAAACTGTCCATTTTCTGCATCATCCATACTCAACGGCAAGCGCCGGAGAATACCTTCTTTGCCAAGGACACTTGGTACACTAAGGGCAACTTCTAGCTCTTTATATTGATCATCAAGCAACGCGGAAACTGTTAAAACGCTTTGTTCATCGTGCAAAATAGCCCGCAAGATCCGCGTACAACTTAGACCTATACCATAATAGGTTGCCCCCTTACGATTAATTATTTCATATGCTGCTTTTCGTACTTCAGCCGTAACTTGCTTCTGGTAATCCGGTCCGCATAACCCACTACATTCCCGGCAAAGTAAACTGATTGGAGTTCCCGCCACGCTGACAGAACTAAATAATGGCACCTCCGAATCGCCATGTTCGCCTACTACATAAGCGTGAATATTCCCAGGGCTTAGTTGGCAGCGCTTGCCGAGAATATAACGGAAACGGGCTGTATCCAAAACTGTTCCCGAACCGATCACACGATGCGCCTTAATTTCCGGATACGTTCTCGCAATAGTCGTCAGAACATCCACTGGATTTGTCACTAGCAGAAAAATGGCTTCCTGTTCTACCTGTAATACTTGATTTAAAATTGAACGCAGTATCTCAACATTTTGTTGAGCTAGGTCCATACGAGTTTGTCCAGGCTTTTGTTGGTACCCGGCAGTAATCACAATGACATTAGCCCCTCGACAATCCCCGTATTGGCCCGCCCGTATCTCCATCGGACTAGTGTAAGGGAGGCCATGGCTTAAATCCATAACCTCTCCTTCTGCTTTATCTTGATTACTGTCGATAAGAACAAGTTCCGTACACAATCCTTGAATCAAAGTTGCATAGGCAATACTTGAACCAACAAACCCACTACCAATAATTACAACTTTACTGGGATTTATGTTCAATTCAAAACCCCCTTTTTGGGGATTATAATCTCCTGCGCAGTAAGGTATTATTCCTAGATAGGTAGTGCTAGGGTCAACATCCCTCTTTACATGAGGTGGGGTAAAAACTAAATATTACCCATCATCAAACCAACTTTTCCGAAGTTATTTTATTGACATATAGTTCCATATATCCCAAACTATGCATATCATGCACTATCTCTTAACAAAGGAGGAAATGCAAATGGCATTCGGTGGTGTTGATGGAGCTGCTTGCGGCTGCGAAACAGGACGTGGCTTTGGAGCAGGGATCGCTGCAGTTGTAATAATTATTCTTCTTTTAATCGCTTTAGGAATCGTATTCTGTTAGAGAGAGGTGGTAATTGCGATGTACGGAATGGGTCAAGGAATGGGTTATGGAGGAATGAGTCACGGTGGCGGAATGGGTGGGGCATGTTGTCCTCAGCCCTTACCTCAGCCTATAGCCCCAGTCGCTTCTTGCGGCTGTAGTGCAGGAGCTGGGATTGGAGTAGGAATTATCGCTATTGCAATTCTAATTCTTATCGCATTAGGTGTCATCTTCTAAAATAGCTTCTTTAATTATTGACAGAAGGAGAGCACCTAGCTCTCCTTTCTACATAAACTAAACCTCGTAACATTTCTAGACAAGTAAACATAGTATATATTAAATTCTACTTCCTTTCCAAAGAAGGAGGGCTGAGCAGGCTCTCCTTTTTACATCTTCCACAATAACCATTTGCAGGTAACCAGTTCATACTTCAACTCAAATACCCTCATTACTCCATCCACTTCGCTTTGGCACCTGAAGCACAGCATACGATTCCCGGCAAGTTTCTCTTCGGTTGTGTGTACGATCTGTTGAACTTTGACTACAGAGCCCTTATGCCGGAATCGTACCGGGTGAGGTTTACCATTTAGATCGAACCAGCAGACCATTTCCACAGGCGCCGCAATTGTTTTCATACATACATTCGCCCCCGCTTAGAACGTTTGTTCTTATTATAACGTAGAGATGGGCGAATTAGTACAGGTAATTTTTGGGGGCAATGAGGCGGTACTGCTGGTATACCTAACAAGTAGCCCCACGCCCATATTTTTTACTCCAAAGATTAAAGTCCCATCAATACCCCTGAGGGCCAATTCTCGAAAGGATGATCCCCATGCACGACACATTCCTCCTCCCTAACGCTCTCCTCTTCCTAATTCTCTGGTTCCTCTCCATCGCGCTCCTTTACTACATAATTAAGGTAGCGGTGCGAAACGGAGTAGAACAGGCAAACGCACGGTTGGTTGAGTCGGTGAAGGAGATCGAGAAGGCTGTCATAGAACTTAAGATGGAGATAACCTAAAAGGAGAGCAGCTAAGCTCTCCTTAAAGCAGATCCCCGGCGCCACCCCACGCCGGGGTTGCAGCCGGCGGCAAAACGTTTGCCATCACAATTCCCAATCCCATTAATAATATATGCTTTGTCCAGGAAAGCGTGACAAAGCGCCGGTTAACACCCGGCGTCTTTTTTATGCTCTAGCAGCTCCCCCACTCCTACGTCTAGGTAGGTACAGAGTTTGTCCAACGTCTCCATGTCCACTCTCTTGGCCCTTGCATGGTACAGCTCTGCCACAGTATTCCTAGCAAGACCTGTCCCCTCTAGGACATCTGATATTTTTAGGCGTTTGCGGCCCATGATTTCGCTTAACTTATTTGTGATCAAGACTATCAACCTCCTTGTTATTATAATATC
>DATMYU010000510.1:0-2376 GCA_035560775.1 Desulfosporosinus sp. | reverse complement strand
GATAATCTTAATGTTCATTTGCTCACTTTTTATTCAAAAACCACAGCATTTTTGTGCTCGACGCGTCTTATTTGTCCTTTCAACCATTTATCATCGTATTGGGCATTACCGTTGCATTTCTGTATTTTATCTTTTGCGTTTCTGAATGGATATGTACGATTGCCGCTGTCCTGCTTGCCGGGTTAGGGGCCTTGACGTTTATTACGGGCGGTTCTACTTTTAACGGCGTGGTACTACTCGTATTGGGATTTCTAATTTCCCCTCTCGGCCTCCGGGCTGTGATAGAGTGGCTTATCGACAGGCTGGCCGACCTGAATTATACTCTGAAAGACTATGTGATGGGCTGAAAATATGACTGAACACAACAGGAGAAGCAGGCCAAAGTGGCCCGCTTTTTATCATCTTTATCGTGACATAAGGAAAAGAAACTCCGGGTCTTTGTCTCTATTTTTTCAGATGTAGCTCAATTCTTAGAATAATTACTTTAACATTGTTGCAACAGAAACAAAAGTTTAATATAATATTGTTAATGCACCAACGGGTGGGAGGACAGGCCATGAACAAAGAAGAACAGGTCATAATGGGTTTCAGGGACTTATTAAACAAGATGGTTTCGCTTAATAAGTTTAAGATGGAAGACAGTCTTAAGGGTTATAAGTCTTCTGAAGTACATTGCATCGAATACATTGAAAGAAATATAGATTCCAATGTGACAAAACTTGCGGAGTCCTTTTATATGACTAGGGGTGCCATAAGTAAAATAACTAAGAAGCTCATAAAAAAAGGCATTATCGAAAGCTACCAGAAGCCGGATAACAAGAAAGAAATCTATTTTCGCTTGACTCCGCAAGGGAAAGTAATTAACAAAGTCCATGAGGAACTGCACAAAGAGTTTCAAGAGCGGGATAAAGCCGTATTTGAGCAGGTAACCGAGGAACAATATGATATCATGCTTAGCTTCGTGGAAAAGTATAGTAGGCATTTGGATGCAGAAATAAAGAAGCAAGGTGTAGATATAACAAATCGAAATGATTTTGAATAATGGGGTTGTATCAAAAAGTAGCCTAAAGGGGGCTGTATCAAAACGCTGGATCATCAGCGTATGATACAGCCCCACTTTATTGTGGACAAGGAAACAATAAAGTGATAGAATAGTTATGTTGCCAAGGAAACATAACTATTCTTTTTCGAGAGGGGAATTTTAAATGGGTAAAAATTATTTGTGGATCATTGTGGGGATTGTGTTGATGAATGGAATCGGGATGACGGTGGTGTTCCCGCTATTGCCATTTTTACTTGGTAACTACTTGCCCGCTTCGCAAATAGTTGTAGGAATGAGTGCACTGGCATCAATTTTTGCGGCTTGCACCTTTTTTGCAGCTCCAATATTTGGGGCATTAAGCGATCGCTACGGTAGAAAAAAGATTTTAATCATTAGTTTACTCGGATCTGTTATAGGATATATTCTGTTTGGTATCGGTGGGGCGCTGTGGGTGCTCTTTCTGGGTCGCATAATTGATGGATTAACAGCAGGCAATATCAGTACGTTGTTTGCTTACATTGCTGATAGCACAGAGCCGCAGGAGCGCACAAAATGGTTTAGCTATATAGGTGCTGCTATGGGAATAGGATCCATGATAGGACCTGCACTGGGAGGTCCGCTTGGCGCCATTTCAATTACGCTGCCGTTTTTCGTTACTGCAGGTATAATGTTCCTCTCCGTTATTTGTACCTATTTCTTTCTGCCGGAATCACTGTCTCCTGAAAAACGATCAACCCATTTTTCGATAAAAAGTTTCAATATCTTCGGTCAGTTCAAAGATATTTTCACCATGAAAGAGGCCAGAGCGCTTATTATCGTCGGAGGATTCTTCTATGTGGGATTAGAAATCTATCAATTCAATTTCAGCATCTTCTTAAAAGATATTTTTTCGTGGGGGCCTGCACTTATCGGTGGTATATTTACTCTTATTGGAGCCTGCGATATTATTTCGCGAGCTGTGTTATTACCGCGTCTTCTTAAAAAGTTCAGTGAGCGAACTATTGGTATTGTTGGTCTTTTCGGACTAGTACTGGGACTTACGCTGATAATTCTTAGCATTCATATCTCGTCTCCAGTACTTATTTTGGCTGCGGTTATGAGTATCACCTTAGGCGAAGGCTTGTTCGATCCGTCCTACAACGGACGACTCTCGCAGTCTGTAGACGAAAGTAGCCAAGGAAAATTACAAGGTGTAAATCAAAGTTTGCAGTCGGCTTACAGAGTTCTTGTTCCTCTTGCAGCAGCAGCTATATATTCATTCAGTCCGGGCATTCTATATGGAGTGGCAACTTGTATTATGATTGGATCGCTCATTTTATTCTCGAAATTACAAC
>DATMYU010000509.1:0-2909 GCA_035560775.1 Desulfosporosinus sp. | reverse complement strand
AATTCATGTTATTTTATCATAATGAGTATTTCAGCGCAATCTTTTTTATGCGCAATAGTTCATATAAGCGCTAATTTAACGCGTACGAAGATTTTGGGAAATTTCCCGCAACAAGGCATAGGAGTGGTCAATGCTCGCCGTTTTGTCACCATTAATAAGGCAACAACGAGAGGGAGCTAACCACGAACGGTCATATACTAGAGCGTCATCAATTCCATGTTGATTTAGGAATTTCCATAATTCGAGCAGACGCTCCGTAAGTGTTGTGGCAGTCTCCAAGCTCAATTCGCTTGTCAAGGTAGGTGTGATTCCCCAGGAAATTATTTTTCCGGCTTGCAGAAATTCCTTGACTTCATCCACATAACGAACAAGAATGTGTCCCCAACTGAAGGCATCGACGGAGAGAATATCAATGCCGGAGTTCAAAAGGAATGACCAATCAGGATTACCACATAAATGAACACCTTTGGGACCCGGCAGTTTAGATATGAACGCTTTGTATTCGACTTGTGCCAATTCAGAAGTATAGCCACTAAATGATTTAAAGATCATTTCTAATCCTGGTTCATCCAGCCAAACAAAAGGATTAGGATGCACTCGTTTCAACTGATCATATTGCCAAGATACCTTATGGATGAGAAAATCATAAAGAATTTCGCGGACAAAGTCATTGTAAATAATCGGTTTTTGTTCTTCATCCGTGATTTTAAGTCCAAAACTGATTGGACCAATACTCTGTCCGTGAATCATTGGGTAAGACGATAGATCCTGAGCCAAAAAGGAAGTAAAAGCTGTAGAAGATTCTTCCGATAAGGCAAAGTGGTCTGGACTACTACTGGCCTCAAGATATTCTTCAAACTCTTGAGCGAAACGTTCGTGAGAAAAACGGATGACCGCTTTTTCCTCATCAATAGTTATGCCTGGAAAATGTTCGGAAAATTGAGCATACATATCTTCTCTAAATCTATAACGAGGTAATTGAGGCCAAAAGGGAATATCTAAACTGAGAGCCAGTTGCTGCGCCTCTGGTAAATTTGTATGCGGTAAAATACCCATGGCCGTGGTTAATGCTTTTCCTGGTAACATTGTAGCTACCTCCTTCATCTTTCTAAAAGGATAGTCTTCTAATTTGTTGTTCTAACTATAACACAGCTGCAACCTTTTAATTGTAACTCAAATCACAGTCTAAGTCCTTTATATGATCAGTCGAATAAAGAAAACTTGGCTGGGGTCAAGCCGCAGGCGCAGGCGGCCGCCTAGTTGCACTTATGCCACCCGAAACTTATACTTTCTGATTGGTAAAAAATAAGTAGGGATATCCATTGATATCCCTACTTATTTTCGTAGATGTTCTAAAGCATTTAGAGAAAGCTTCCTATAACTAACATATTAGTTTTCATGGCCACATCAAAGGCATAATTGGGATATACGTTATTGAGCACAGTACATCCAGCTTCCTTCACAGGTGTTTAGGGAGTGTCCCCTTGCAAAATCTGCTTTAGAGCTAGCAGCGTGTTGTTAGCTACAACAGCAGTACCGCCCAGAACATAGGTCTCTGTAATGTGAGTGCGAGCAGATCGGAGAAGCTGCTCTTGCGCAGCGCTTAGACCATTTTTCCCACTTACGGCTCGATCGGTCAGTAAAGTCCAAGCATTAGACTGGCCAGCAACAGCTGCTCCGGCCAAAGCATCAGCAAACCCGCCCCCGCTAGCTACAAAGATTTTTGTGGGATTGGGCTGGAGCTGACTCAAAACGATGGCATTAGTATCGTAAAGTGTCTGGCCACTATAGCGCTTGGGGTCAGGAAGTATTTGTTCTAATTCTTGAGGAAGTACAGCCGTACCTCCAATCAAGAAGGTTTTTTTGACGCCTAGTTCAGCGATAGCCTGCTCTGTTGCTTTAGGCAGTTGAGCAGATTTGTCCGCATAGAGGATGGGCACACCGTTATAGGCGGCCCAAGCTGAGATGGAGAGTGCATCGGGATAGCAGTTGGCATAATCTCCACTGACGATTACAGCCTGCCCTTGGTTCCCTAATAGCTTGGCAATTTCATACGCAGTACCATAATGATCATTGCCAAAGACTCTCTGGACCTGGATTCCCGCTTGACTTAAGGTAGCCGACACTTGTTTAGCAATTGCGCCCTCTCCGCCCATGATCAAGACCTTTTTAGCTCCTAAGGCTTGAATTTGATCGAAAACGTTGCTTGGCAGTTGATCAGAGGGAGTTAACAAAAGGGGTGCCTGATACTTCTTGGCCAACGGCACAGCTGGCAGAGCATCGGCCGAAACATCCCCTCGAGCAAGAATGACCGTTTCTGCACCCTGCGGAAAATTCTGTTTCGCAATTTCCACCGCTGTAGCGTAGCAATCCGCTCCAGAAATTCGCACTATCCCGGGAATTGAAAGGTCTGCTTGTTCGCCAGTAATAGTTGGTTCAGGGATCAGGTTTTCCGGATGATAGTCATACAAGCTGGACTTTTTATCCAAAAATCTCTTGTAGGCAGCTAGGGCAACCAAAGCTTGTTCTGAAGCAATAGTGTTGCTGTCGCCCTCCAGAATGTGTTTAAAACCACCGTCGGCTGCTCTAAACTTCAGTAAATCACTTAACATAGTGTTCGAATTCTTACTAAAACGAGCATCCGTATCGATGTCTATCCCAATAGAGCACAGAGCAATAATCGTCTGAGAGACGCTTTCACTGTTTTTCGTACCCCAAGATTTATAGCCTCCGTCAGCTTCCTGCTGTTGAGATAAATTAACCACGGCCTTATCCACTACAGCTTTCACCTCGGGCAAATCCGCCCTATAGTATGGAGCTAGAGACTGAATCGCCATGGCGGTGAGATCCACATCTCCGGTTCCGGTGCCATCTAGAGAATATCCCCCATCCGCCAATTGCTTATTTAT
>DATMYU010000508.1:0-5563 GCA_035560775.1 Desulfosporosinus sp. | reverse complement strand
TAAATTATTAAGTACTAGAAGATTTAGAAGCGGTTAGACTGGATGAAGGATATATGATTTTTCTGTCGAATTATCCGTAATAAGAAGGTTTTATTTTCACTACACACGGAATACTGAATTAATGATATTGGGGATATTTACGCCGACTTTAGTTGTGTGGAGTATCAGACATAGAGGGGGAACGATGTGCACGAAATGTCTTTGATGGGAGGAGTTTTTGAGGTCATTGAACAGACCCTCTCCCAGCATGAAGTAAAGCAAGTACTTCTTGTTAAACTAAGAGTTGGAGAACTCACGAATGCGCAATCAGATGCCTTGCACATGGCATTTGAAGCTTATAGCATGGGTACGATATGTGAAGGTGCGGAATTGTTGGTAGAGCGCGTTCCAGTGCGCGGCCGTTGCCGAAATTGTCATCATGAGTTCAACGTAGAAACAATGTTTTTCCTCTGTCCGAACTGTCAAAATACCGGCATTGAAATAATTCAGGGAGAGGAACTTTTACTTGAAAGTTTGGAGGTTGAATAATGGAACCTAATCGACGTGAAATTGAAGTGAAGGCGAAGTTACTTGGTTCAAATAATATGCAGGCTGAACTAAACCGCGCTTATTTCCAGGAGAATAGTTGTTTAGCTATTAATGTTATAGGTTCGCCTGGAGCGGGGAAAACGGCTCTCTTGGAGAAGACGTTGCCCCAATTAACCGTAAATCTGCATGTGGGGGTTATCGAGGGAGATATTTTTACAAGTAAAGATGCAGATCGCATTGCCGTTCACGAGGTTCCGGTCGTACAGATCAATACTGGCGGAGGATGTCACCTTGACAGTAAAATGATCAGTAAGGTGTTAGTGGAATTTGATTGTAAAGCAACGGATCTCATGATTATTGAAAACGTTGGAAATCTTGTTTGCCCGGCTGATTTTGATCTAGGCGAAGCATTTAAAGTTATTGTGTTAAGCATCGTCGAGGGGGATGATAAACCAGCTAAATATCCCGTGATCTTCCGCAATGCCAAGGCGGTTGTACTTAATAAGATGGACCTTGAGGCGTTTACTGACGTGAATATGGTGAATATGAAACGAGATATACTGACTATTAATCCGGACATTCATATCTTTGAAGTTTCATGTCGAAACGGAAATGGTCTTGAAGCATGGACGAGTTGGTTAAGTCAGGAAGTTAAAACCTATCAGAATAAAGAAAATTTGACTGGCACCGAGCTCTAGCCACGGCGGCCTCTTTTCACCATCATGCGCACAAGCTATCCTTAGGCTACAGGGACACTCGGTTATCCTCGGCCAGTGGCTGCTTAGCTGCACCTTATACTACGCATACTTTCAGACTGGTATAACAAAGGTTGATTCCGTAGAGGCGCGATGCACCTTGTTCCTACATTGAGCGACAAGGGTTTGTGGCAGAAAAACACACTTATAAGGTGCATTATTACATGTACCTTATAAGTGTGTTTTATTCATGTTTTATCTGGGCAGGGGAAGTATCAATTTATAATCATCGTGTCGTCGAAGTCGAAGCGAAGTGACCTTCACTCTGAATGGTATTAATTTCTTGAAGGATGAGTTCCGTAAGACGAGGAAATAACGCTTGGATCTCCGGGCTAATATCCATTCCCCATGCTAATTTTTTGGGTTGTATACCGAAAATTAAGGTTTGTGGGGCTTTGCCTAATATATTGGCCATGGTAAGTACTTCAATAATCCCAATTTGATGAAATGAAACAGCGTATTGTTCAGGGAGTATTTGAATATCTCCTGGTTGAAAGCGGAACAATGACCCAGGCTCGGATTTAGCATCGAGCGCATCGACGACAATCAGAAAATCTACTTCTTGGATCAGATGAACCAGTTCAAGTCCAGCTGTACCCCCTTCTAGAAGTTCCACATATTCAGGGAGTGGTATCTTCGCCAGTTCGTCCAAAAAGCGGACACCTAAGCCTTCGTCAGATAGGAGGATATTTCCGACCCCCATCACCATAATTTTTGGCGAATGCATACCTATAGTCCCTTCTTATGTTCAGTTTTACCGAAGAACATAAATAAGAATTGTTCATAGGCTTCTGTAAAGACAATATAAATATGAACGCCTACGAGTGCAATAAATAACCACATAAATAGGTAATGGACTCCGCGAACTGTTGCTATACCGCCAAAATAGCCTGCATAGCCTGCCAATTGTTCAGGCCAGTAGAGTATGGCTCCGGTAAAAACATGCACCATAGCCATTATGGGGAAGGAAATATACGCTAATTTCTGAAGTGGATTATATTTCCCTGTTTTTGGATGTTTGCCTATAAACAGATAGTACTTAATTTGGGGCCAAATGGTTTGAAGATCTTGGGAATTAAGTAAAAAGTCTTTATAATCCTTATGCTTTCCCAAAAAGGAATAGTAAAAACGTACAACTCCATTAATTATCAAGAAATACATAAAGAAAAAATGAAGGTTGCGGACGAGATTCATCGGTATTCCGGGATAAGGGGAATGTATAAACCAACCTGTGATGCCTAAAATCATAAAATTAATCAAATTAATCCAGTGACTTATACGCTGGAAGATTGGGTGGTCTTGTGGGTTTACCATGTCCTTCCCTCCTTTTTTATACTAGTCAGAAAGTATAACTTTTCGTTATATACTTTCTGGAAGCATAAGTGCAACTAAGGCGACCGCCTGCGCCTGAAGGCTAACAAGAAAGATAACACGTGCGAAGACAGTGTCTTCGGGCGTCGGCTAAGTTTGCTTTATACCTATACAGAAAGTATAAGTTTTGGGTGGTATAAGTGCAACTAGGCGGCCACCGCGCCTGAAGGCTTGGTGCCAGCCAAGTTTTCTTTACCAGCCGATCCGGAATTTTTGAACGTCATTGGTTACTGGATTGATGAGGTGAATAGCACATGCCAGGCATGGATCATAGGAACGAACGACTCTGACAATATTTATCGGATTTTCGAGGTCGGGAACTGGGACGCCAATTAGGGCTTGTTCTACCGGACCACGTACACCTGAGTCATCTCTTGGCGAGAAATTCCAGGTGGTTGGAACCACCATTTGGTAGTTCTCAATTTTATGATTGGCTACCTTGATAAAGTGGCCGAGTGCGCCTCGGGGTACTTCCGTCATGCCAGCACCTTGCCCAGTAAATGGTGCTTCCCAATGATCAGTATCATGGATACGGAAATCCTTAGATCCCATTTCTTTCTCTAAAGCATCTAACCAAGTGAGCATATCTTTGGCGAGAAGGAGGGTTTCATAAGCTCGGGCAGCATGACGAGCGACAGCACCTGGTTTGATATTATACTTGGCGATGATGTCCATAAGACCTTTAGGTTGCATAACAAGCATTCGGGCGAGAGGTCCAACTTCTATCGGTTTACCATCATAGCGAGGAGCTTTGACAAAGGTGTAGGCACCATTTTTATCAAGATCAGGTATGGTATCCTCAGTATAGGGCGTTTTACCATTAACACTGGCTTTGTACCAAGAATATTGAACATCTTCCGTGATTTTCTTTTCATCGATTGGTAAGATATTGCTTAAATTGCCATCCAGGATGAGACCCGCTTTAAAGAATAAATCTTTACCAGCGTTGTCACGGGCAAATCCGCCATAAGAAAGATAGTGGGGACTCCCTCCACCGACACCCGCTTGAGCTAACGGCAGAAGTGGACCAGTACCGAACGTTAACACATCTTGTAGATAGGTCTTTTCAATGAAATCAAGTTGTTCAAGGAGCATAGAACGGAAATGCTCAACCACTTCTATGGTGGGAAGCATAGTTACGCCTCCGACGATAATGGAAGATTGGTGGGGCTGCTTCCCGGCAAACAGTGCAGACATTTTCTTGGCTTTTGCTTGCATCTCTAAAGCTTTAAGGTAGTGCCCTACAGCCATTGTCACTAACTCTGGATCGTTGACACTGAATTCGTCCGGTTTGTAGCGAGGGGTTAAAGGCGCAGTATCTCCGGCAGCAACCAGCTTCACAACTTTTTCTTTAACAGCCAGAAGTCCGGGATCTTTTCCTTGGTATTGGGCAACAGCCATGATGTCTAAGTAATCAAGGGCGCTCAGATGATAAAAATGCAACGGATGGTCATGGAGAAACATTGCTCCTATGATCAGGTTGCGGATAAGCCGACCACCAGCCGGAACGCTTGCCCCAAAGGCTTTGTCTAGCGCCATAGAAGATGCCCAACCATGGGAACCAGCACAGACTCCGCATACACGTTCTGTGACATATGTGGCATCCCGAGGGTCGCGCCCCCGGAGCATTGCTTCAATCCCCCGATACATAGTCCCTATGACATGTGCATCGACAACTTTGCCATTCTCGACTTCTACTTCAATTCTTAAGTGTCCTTCAATGCGAGTTAAAGGATCGATAACAATTTTGGCCATCTACAGTCCCTCCTTATGGTCCTTCTTCAGCCTTCCGCTGGCTACCGTTGCGACCAAGTGGATACCTAGACCCAGTGCAGCAGCACCTCCGATAACGGGTCCGACGGTATCCGCATTAATTGGGCCCATGCCTGGGATATTAAAGTTTTCCTGCTTGGCGTATAATGGGCTAAATTCTTTATAAAAGCTTTTTTCAGAGCACCCTGAACAGGGGGATCCGGCATTAATACAAAAATTGCTGTTGTCATTCCACCATACTTGCGCACAATCAGTGTAAGTCTTCGGGCCTTTGCAGCCCTTTAAAAGAAGACAATATTGCTTTTGAAGAGGATCGTTCCAATCTATTAAAAATTCTCCATGCTCAAAGTGACCGCGCCGTGGACAGTTATCATGTAACAAAGTTCCGTAGAACGCCACAGGGCGTTTTTGCGAATCAAGCGCTGGAACCTTCTGATACGTTAAGTAATAGAGGAGTGTGCCAATTAAGGTGGTGGGTTTTACAGGACAACAGGGAAGATTAATAAGTGGTGTGCTAATCCCCTCGGTTTTAAGGATCTCGCCTACTCCGACCGCACCGGTTGCACAAGCGCCTGGAATTCCAGCACCCTCGGATGCGCAACTGCCAATGGCGATGATTGCCTGAGCTTTTTGAGCGGCTTCAATAAGAGTTTTGCGGAAGGGTTTCCCTCCAACCATACAGTAACGGTCTTCTTTGGATGGAATGGCACCCTCTACAATGAGGATATATTTTTCTTTGAGTGCTTCTTGATAGGCCTCTTCTGATTTATTTCCGGATCCGGCCATAATGGTTTCATGATAGCGAATCGAGAGCATGTCTAAAATGAGTTCAGCGGCTGAAGGGTTTAAGGTGGCTAGGGCTGATTCCGTGCACCCAGTACAATCCATACCTTCCAACCAGATTACAGGTGGCTTCTTAAGTGCTTGTTCTAGTGCGGTAGCCGCTTGAGGGACAAAAATCTCAGGTAGGCCAAGTGCTGCGGTTGTTGCTGCAATTAGCTTCATGAAATCACGCCGAGAAACTCCTTTGACTTTGAGTAAATCAAGATTTCCCATAATTGTAGTCCACCTCCTATGTGTTGGCTCTTTGTTAGGCATAGCTATATTTGATTGCGAAAATTTATATGTAATTCTAT
>DATMYU010000507.1:0-6229 GCA_035560775.1 Desulfosporosinus sp. | reverse complement strand
CCACATATGTATATATGCTTGAAACATACTTTGCTGATCATTACGAAGGTAAAAATGGCGAGAAGAAAGCAAAAATTTGGGATGAAAACAGCATACCAACATATAATCAATTCAGATATTGGTATTTAAAGGAATATAATTTTAAAAAGGACTTTATTGGCCGTTACGGGGAATTAGCCTTTAATCTTAAACATAGGGAAATACTTGATTATTCTACGGCAGAGGTTGATGCACCAGGGGCCATCTATCAAATTGATGCCACAGTAGCCGATGTATATCTTGTAAGCTCTGATAATCCTTTGAAAGTTATTGGTAGACCCGTTGTGTATATTGCTATAGATGTTTTTTCTAGGATTGTATGTGGGCTCTATGTTGGCTTGGAGGGACCATCTTGGTTGGGAGCAATGATGCTTTTAGATAACGTAGTAGAAGATAAGATTGATTTCTGTTCTAAATATGGAATTGAAATAGACGAAAAAGAATGGCCATCTAAATATTTGCCTGAAGGGATCGTAGCAGATAATGGTGAGCTTGAAGGATACAACGCCGATAGGCTTATTAACAATTTAAATGTTCCTGTTATTAACAAGCCGCCGTACCGTGGGGACCTAAAGGGCATCGTTGAACGGCATTTTAGAACTATAAACGATCGTATAAAATACACCTCCCCGGGGGCGATCCAGAAGGAATACCGATCGCGCAGTGATGAAGATCCTCGTCTAAAAGCTGAGTATACGCTTGATGATTTTATTAAATATATGATTATAGATGTTTTATGGCATAACAAGCATATTAATCGCTCTTACCCCTTGCCAAAAGCGATGTTGAATGAGGACATATTGCCTAGACCAGTAGATATGTGGGAGTGGGGTATGACGAGGCGCAAAGGGCGATTCAATGTTTACGATCGAGATATCGTTAGGTTGAACCTGCTGCCCACTACTACCGCTAATATTACGAGGGCGGGAATAAAATTTGAAGATCGGTTTTATAGTCTTGATACAGCAATATCTGAAGGATGGTTTACAAAAGGTAAAAATATACGCACCCAAATAACTTATGATCCTCGAAATGTAAATCATATTTATCTACCGAACGAAAACGGAACAGGATTTAAGGTGGCCAATTTGTTGCCCAAAAGTTATGCATATAAAGATTTATCCTGGGAAGAAGCCCGTTTTGCTCGGGACTCACAAAATGAAAATTATGCGGATGCTTGGCGAGAAGAGTTGCAAAACGACATCGACAGAGATATCGCTACGGAAGAAATTAATAAAGAGGCAAAAGCTCGATTAAAACAAGCCAAGAAGAATCAACCCGAACAGAGTGTGAACAAAAGAATTAACAATATACAATCAAATAGATCTGACGCAAAGCAAAAGCGGCGAAAGGATGAACAATTTCCACCACTGGGAGATTCTACGCCAAAGGAAGGCCGCGTGTTACCTTTTATTACAAATGATGAAACGCCAGAAACACAAACTTCGTCTAACAAAGCCCAAAATGATTTAATGGGGAAACTATTAAGAAAACGAGACAGTATTATCGGAAAGGATAAAGAGTAGATCTATGAAATATAAAAACGCCAGGGCCAAAGTAGTAGAGGCAATCTATACTCGACAAGATCTTGATGAATATAATAATAACCCTTTGATTGAAACGTTGCCGGATATTTTTTCTGATGATCAAGTGATCGATAGGCTATTTATTTTACCCGTTGTTTCACAAGAAGATCGGGAGAAACCTTCTCAAATCCGTCGTCATATGATTCAGAGACTCAAGCGTTGTGTAATTCTCTGGGGTGCCCACCTGGATTTAGAAAGAAACTTATCTGTTATGTTAAGACAAGGATATATCGCAAGAAATCCGTTGGATAATATTTCTTTCCAAAATCGTTTACACTTAATAAACCAACAGAATGAAGAAGATATAAAAGCTGTACTTGAGCCTACATGCTTTGATGATGTTGAGTCAAGCGCTTTAACTTTGAGCCTAATCGGAATTAGTGGTATAGGCAAAACAACGGCTATAAAAAAGCTGCTAAAAATGTATCCTCAAGTTATAATACACGACAAATATAATGGAACCGAACTGAATAGGCAACAAATAGTATGGATTAAGATTGATTGCCCCTTTGATGGCTCTTTGAAAACTTTCTGCCAAAGCTTCTTTGAAGCTGTAGACAAGGTCCTAGATACCCGGTATTACGAAAAATACGGCAACGCTAGAAATTCTAGAGGCAAAATGATGATTGATATGGAACGCGTTGCAACTCTCCATTCGATTGGTGTTATTGCCGTTGATGAAATGCAGCATTTGATGAAGGAAAAAGACACTGATTATAAAGAAATTCTTAATTTTTTAGTTACTTTAGAGAACCAAATCGGAGTCCCTATGATTCTGATAGGCACTTTTAAGGTGCTTGAAATTTTACAGAAAGAATTGCGGGAGAGTCGCCGTGCTTCCAGCCAAGCTGGCATTATATGGGACCGACTGAGCGTAGGAGATGATTGGCAACTATTTATAAGCACTTTATGGGAACTTCAGTGGTTGAGGACCCCTACTCCGTTTAGCGAAGAGTTTGCCAACCTTATGTATGAAGAATCTCAAGGAATTACAGCTATTGCAGTCATGTTATTCCTACAGGCTCAATTGAGAGCATTAGATAATGAAGAAAAGTTAACCAAACTTATTATTACTGATACAGCAAAAAAGGATTTATTTATGGTACGGCCGATAATCAAAGCCCTAAAAAATAATGATATTGGTGCGATAAAGAAATATCAAGACGTAGCTTACAATCTTGCAGATTTGATTGAAAACCAAGGTGCAAACATAGAGCTAACCAATAAGATTAGCGAACATAGTAAAAGTCTTGCTACTCTCAAAAAGGCAGAGGCTAATAGTAAGGTTGAGTCGCTAATGATTGATCTTATTGAAGCCGATATGTTTCCTCATCTCTTGCAAAGGGATCTTGAAGAAATAGCTACAAACGTTGTCAATAAACTGGGTGTTCAAGCAACTGATAGGAGACTCAAGCAGGAAGCCTTCAAAGTTGCCCTAGAAAATGATGAAAAGAAGGGCGCTATAAAGCATAAAAAAGATGATGCAATGAAACAGAAGGTAGATAAGGATGGTCTCATCTACTTATATAAAAAGGCCGTGAAGGATAAGAGGCATATTTACGATCTGTTGTCTGAAACAGGATACATTAAAGATGCAAAGGAGTTTATGTAAGAATAACTATGCTATCTTATTTCCCTACGCCCTACCAGGATGAGTTGCTATATCACATTATTGCCAGATATCATTTTGCATTGAGAAATACCGATCTGCGGGATACATTACGTGAAATCTTTGGAAACGAGAACCAAACTCCTTCTATCAGCTTCCCAACCGGTATAGCAGCCATTTCTGCCCATTTGCACAAGCAAACTGAATTTTCTCCCCAATATTTAATATTTAATCACACTCTTTTCCCGCTATATAGGCCATTCCTTCCTAATGAGAGAGCAAGGCGAATCTTAAATCAAATGATTAATGAAAAAGGGATAGGCATACATGCAACAATTGGCATGATGGCTGGAAGTATTTGTGCAAAGGAAGCGCTAGCCTATTGCCCACGATGCGTTAGTGAAGACATTGAATCCTTAGGGGAGCCCTATTTTCATAGATGTCACAATGCCCAGGGCGTGATGGTTTGCTACATTCATGGATGTCTGTTGAAAAATTATGATCAGTCATATAGAACCATCAGCAGACTAGAATTCATTAGACTTGACAAAAGCAAAGCCAACCTTAATCCGGAATACTTACCACCTGATATGACAAGTAAATTGCATAGGATTGCGTGTTCGGTAAATTATTTACTTACTCATCCGCTTATAAAATCAAACCAGCAATCAATTCATAAAAAATATCTGAACCTTCTAGCCGGGAAAGGGTATTTAACCTGTCAAAGGCATGTAAAGCAACAAGAGCTTGCACAGGATCTTATTGCTTTTTATGGTCATGATCTTCTATCTTACTTACAGTCTGATGTAATCCAAGACGACCAAAGCAATTGGTTGAAATCAATAACAAGGAAACCGCGAAAAACAGTCCATCCCATCAGGCATATTCTTTTCATTAATTTTCTTTGCCAAAGTATTGAGGAATTCTGTGGTACAAGGCAATCCCGAGTTAATGCTTTTGGAGAGCCACCCTGGTATTGCCTCAATCCTGCTGCTGATCATTACCTTGAACCAGTTGTAAATAGTTGCATCATAACTCCTGATTATAAATCGCGCAAGCCTGTCGGTACATTCTCCTGCCAGTGTGGATTCATCTATTCAAGGAAGGGACCCGATAATAACATTGAGGATGCATACAAAATTGGGAGGATAAAACAATTCGGTCCTGTCTGGGAGGAGAAACTCAAATCGCTTCTCATTGAAGGAAACCGCACTTTACGGGAGTTGGGAAGAGAAATGCTATGCGATCCTAAAACCATAGTGAAATATGCTAAAAAATTGAGTTTGGATGCATGCTTAAACAGCATTATGGTGGTTAACGATACGACGCCAATGGTAAAAACCAACCGGTATGATCAATATTTCTTGAAGTATAGCTCAGATGTCTTAACGTTTATAAAGGCTAACCCGGATTTCTCCAAAACCGCTGTGCGTCAAGCGCTAAGTAAGCAGTGCTCATGGTTGTACCGAAACTGCCGCGAATGGTATGACAAGAACCTACCTGCCCCAAACCGGGCCGTTAAGAAGGATATCCCACAAAGGGTCGATTGGGCTGCCAGAGATACATCGATACTATTCCAACTTAAGTCTGCTTTCAGAGAACTACTACAAGTACCAAAGCCATTGCGGATTACACGCTTACGCCTAGCAAAATTCATAAACCAGCGCGCTGTAATTCAGAGGCACCTTAATAAGTTACCACGGACAGAACGCTTCTTAACAACGGTAACTGAATCGATAGGTGATTTTCAAAGGCGAAGGATCGACAAAGCATCAGATGATCTCTCTAAAGAGAAGGGAACTTTCAAAGCATGGGAAGTGATAAGAAAAGCTGGCATTCGGCCAGAGTATGTCAGCAACCTTATGCCAAGAATAGAGGAGAATATTGATCTCCTTGAATCATTAGTAGTTCATGATAATGCTTATATAGATATCCCGACTGATAGTAGCTTACTTCATTAATGAAGTAAGAATTTAGTGGAGTAGGGGAGAGGTATACAATGATTAATCTATGGCCTTTTGATCCGGAAGAACCTGTGGAGTTACTCTGGATAAAATCGCCGTACAGGGATCGAAGTAAGGAATGGATGGTTCCACTATTCTTACGGAATAGTGGAGGGCAAACTAAAGAATTTCCAATCCCCTGGGGTCTTCTCCCTAATTTTAGGCTGGGTCAACATTATATCAACGGGATTTCTGCTGAGACCTACAAAACCGGTAGTATAACGAGGTTTGACTTAGAAGATCCGAGTAGCGGAAGGTTATGTACTATTAAAGATCTGCCGGAAGGGTTTACCGTTAAAAATTATTCCGATATTAAAGATGAATGCCTCTGGATGTGTGATGTGGGGAAGACAACCGTGTACATTCCTTGTGTTGAAGTTATACGGAGTCTTTTCGCTCCAAACGCGATTTTAGCGCGTGCAATATTGGAACCTGAGGGCCTAAATTTCGTGGCAAGCTGTAAAACCTATGTAACGGGCATGGATCTAATTATAGATCAGAGTGTACCCAGAGGACTTGTCACTGAGGATTTCATCCTGCATCTTGCATGGCTGCATACCGATCCTTTAGCAAAGACCATATGGAATTCTATATTAAATGAAATTAGACCCAGCGGTGATGTCCATCCGGATTTGCATCTATTTGAAGGCGTCTTAAACGACATGGAGATTAAGCCAAAGAAAATCAAAGCAAAGCCACCCCTTACCGGCAAAGCTTTTATGGAGGTGCGTGGCATTCAAAAAGATTATTCTTTCCTGGTGCTAGAAATTGTTGCTGTGGGCAATCTTTCTTTATCCTTCAAACATATCACTTATACTCAAAATCCAAAAGTTAAACGAAGACCACCCGATGGCAGCCGACCTGCAGTCAAGCGTATTAAACGGAAAAAAGAAAACCAACCTGTAAGCGTTTCTGATAACCCAAGTAGCGTTTCAAAAACAACCATATCGAAGAATAGTTCTAATGTACTTCTGTTTGATAAACTTCCAGAG
>DATMYU010000506.1:0-2323 GCA_035560775.1 Desulfosporosinus sp. | reverse complement strand
CTTGACGGTGATATGGGGCGCAACATTGACAATGGTTTCAATAAAGGAGTCAAGCAGACCGCGCGTAAGAGAGTTGGTGGTGATCAGCACCATGGTGCTCACTGCAACTCCGAATATAGTTGTGAGTGTCTGTCGCCGCCGTCCAAGCAGATGACGCACGGCTATATCGAACAATGTTTTAAGCATGAAGAAAAAATCGGCAGTCCAGATAAATGGTTAATAACAGAGGCACTCAAACCGCTCACGACAATTAATCGCGTTGCACAGGCTTATCGAATGACAATTTCAGCCTGTGCATCAAGTCTGAACCCCTTGGTTCTTTCAAAGAAAGCCTTTTTCTCGGCAGAATCAATGACTGTGAAATTTGGACGCTTTTTGTTGCAGGCATAAGCCTTTTTGTACTTGAACGCTGCAAGATTGTGAGTCGCAGAAAGCAGCCTGATCGTATTCTCTAACTGACTTGTCGCTTTGGAAAGCCAGCCGCTGGTACCTTGCTTTTTCAGCTCAACCAAAAAGAGGCTGTTCGAAAAGGTAAGCATACCGTCACAACTGCTCTCCTTATCCTTTGTTCCTTGTTTCAGAATAATAATGCAGTTATCAATCGCGGTAAATGAAATTGCTCTCTGATTGTTGTTGATAACCGTTGCAATCCACCTCTCCTTGTTACTGGCATCTGTGTACGCTTTTGTCCCATCCTGCTCATCACAGATCCCGAAAATCGCAGTACGTCTTGAAGGTTCTCTGCAATCTGTTTCAAAAAAATTCAGACTCATAGCTCCTGCTCTACTTCAAGAAGTGCATCAAAAAGCTGATTCCCTTCCGCCAGCATATCATTTAAATAATTTCGGTCAGATGGAATGCCATCAACAGAAGCCAGTTTTGTAATAACGCCATCGGCTTCATCCAGTTGAAACACAACAACACTATCTCTTGACAGCAATGCTTGTTCAGGAATCAGCTTGTACAATTTTGGAAGTAACTCTCCTTTCTTTGGCGATTGCATTAAGAGACCTTCCAGATATTTTCCCTGTATTGCTATGCTTAAATAGTTGATGATGTAGGGACTATGGGTAGTCATTATCAATTTGTTGCCCGCATTCATACCATTGAAACCAAGCAGGCTTTGAAGAATTTGCCATTGGGAAGCTGGAAACAAATTCTGTTCCGGCTCTTCAACAATGTTTACAAAGGCTGTTTTGTTGAATTTTGACGAAAGAACCGAGAGAGCAACTCTTTTTTGCTCATCCGTTAAACTTTCATTACCCCATATCTCTTCCACACCTTTTTTAAAACGATGCATCTCATCACTGCTCATCGGCTCACTACTTGACTCACTCTGTATTTTCACTGAGTTCGCCAAATATCCAGATACCAGGTACAAGGGCACAAGTGACTGGAATCCGCTGGAAGCATCTGATAGCTTTATTTTGTAGCCGTCTCCTTTTACATTGAGTGTATCGTTCAATTTGTCATACTCAATAGCAACGTTATTGACAGGTAGTTGTTTAACTCCTTTTAAATCATTTTTCGCATTATCAAATTCAGTCAGGAACTCCTTTAACGATGGAGAAGAGAGCTTTAACTCTTTTGGTGTTTTAACATAAGTGAGAAAGTTTCTCTCCGCAGGGACATACATAATCTGCGGGAGTGGATAGCCCTGAGCAGAATTACTTTTGATAGTCAATGACCCATGTTCATACTTGGTAGAATATGCATCACCCTCATACTCAATAATACTATTATCGGCTCCGTTTGCTTTGAGGTAGTTCTCCAGACGATGATAACTCAAAAATAGCCTGGCAAACCTCCCCTTCTTCTCAAACCATTTCTGTTTATAATCACCCCTGACCAAAGCCTTTTCAATCCAGATAAAAGTTGAGATCAACTTTGCAACGGTACTTTTACCTGAACCCTGATTACCGATGAAAACCGTAACCTTTTTGATGTCAATCCAGCCATCATTTTCCAGACAGCCCTTCTTGATGGGACCGAATTCCCTTATTCTTATTCTGCTCATTTTACACCAGTAAACTGTTCAAACTTTCTTCTGTTTCTCCGCCTGGCACTTATCAAAAGCAAAGCACTGATTATTAATTAATCTGATTAGCATCAATCAGATCAATCTACATCTCCTCCATTCGAATCTTGATAGCTTCTATTGGAAATTGCTTTTTCTCAAATTTATCAATCATTAATCCAAGTATATCAGCCTCATCACCATCCGCTGTTCCAACTGCCGCATCAAAAACCACCTCCAATCTTTTTAACGCTCTTTGGTAATCCTCTTCTGTTCGTATCGTCATAATGATCATAGATATATTAC
>DATMYU010000505.1:0-3494 GCA_035560775.1 Desulfosporosinus sp. | reverse complement strand
GATTTTAGATGGCATGCGTAGCTACTCGGAAACTGGCTAAGCTAAAACCACCCTAAGATACATAAGCATTGTATCGAATGGAGTTTTGAATATAGATGGGGGAGAAATTTGGAGCGACATATGAACTACCCGTGGTTGGGTCTTATCGTCTTGGTGGGAGCATTTAGCGCTATTTATCTGGGAACTGCAATTTTCCCAGGACGGGTTAATTCTGATGCCCTGCATTACTTTTCAATTGTACAAATCCAACGTGCCCAGATCTATAGTTTTGTGACTAGGTTACTCTTTATTACGAATTTTGTGTTGCAGGCGAGTGTCCTGGGTTGGCTTGTATTCAGCCGCAAAGGTGCAACTATCGCGCGGTGGTCGGGAGAAAGAAACGGTGGGAATTCTTGGAGGAGTATCTTGCTGTATGCTTTCCTCTTGTGGTTTATTTTACGCCTATTAAGTTTGCCGTTTACCCTATATGGTAGCTACTATTGGCAACAGGCTTGGGGATTTTCTACCCAATCTTTGGCTTCCTGGTGGCTGGATTATATCAAAAGTGCTTCTTTAGATTTATTCCTATCAGCTTCCGCTGCCTTACTGTTCTTTTTCGTCCTAAACCGCTGGCCCAGAATATGGTGGGCTATTGGGGCTGCGTTTTTTGCCTTTTGGCTTGTTGTTCAGAATTTCCTCTGGCCGATTATTGTATCACCTATGTTTAATCACTTTGAGCCAGTTAGAGATCCTGCCATAATAAGCATGGTTGAGGGCTTAGCAGATAAAGCGGGAATTCAAGTCAAAGAAGTGCTTGTGATGGACGCCAGTCGGCGCACCACGATGGCGAATGCCTATTTCACTGGGGTAGGAACAACGAAGCAGATTGTTCTCTATGATAATCTGCTTCATAATTATCCGCTGGATGAAGTAAGAGCAGTCTTGGCCCATGAAATGGGCCACTGGCAGAAGGGACATATTATTCAAGGGCTAGCCTTAGGGACAATTGGTAGCTTCTTGATTTGGGGTCTTCTGGCTCTATTCCTGCGTAAGTTCACACCCGTATCTAGACATTACCTCCCACAGACGTGGGCCAGGTTACAGCTTTTTTTCATGCTGATCTTATTCGTGACCAACCCGCTGCAGAATTATGTTTCTCGAGGAATGGAGAAACAGGCAGACCAGGTTTCTCTAGAATTAACCGGGGATCCCACGGCAGAGGTGCGTTTGCAAATTGATTTAGCCACAAAAAACCTGTCCGATGTGTCACCACCGGGTTTTATCGTTTGGTTTGAATATTCTCATCCGCCGGTTTTGAGTAGGATTAAGGCAATGGGGGATTAATGCTGGCATAAATAAAGAGCACAAAGCACCATGCCATAATACAACCTTGCCCGGCCAAGTAAGTCATCAAGACTGCTAAAACGGGAGTCGCACAGAGGAAGCAACCAGAGCAAATAATAAACCCACTTAGATCAAAAAAGGCATCAAAAGCATCAATTGAATTTAGATCGTTTAGATATAGAAAAGTGCATCTAACGGATGCGCTGAAGCGGCCCGGCTAGCCGGGAAAACAATAGCGACAATTCCGATTAGGACAGAGGCGCTTACTGCAACCAAAGCCGTCAAGGGATGAAATTGAAACGTTACGGTTTTTTGGAAAGCCATTGGACCAAGTAGCGTGGGGGCCAGTTCACCCAAGAGATATCCGAGAACCCCTCCAGTAAGGCTAACTAGGATAATTTCCTGGATTAGAATAGAAAGAATATGGCGACGGCGAAAACCGATGGCTCGGAAGATACCAATTTCTGTGATTCGGCCATTGATGTTACCTGTCGTCGTAACCAATATAATCAAAACACCGATAACTCCTAATAAAGCGGAAGTTATTAAGGAAAAATTAGAAAAGCGATCAACACTTTCTTTGGTACCTTGAACCAGTTGGGATATTTCTGCGACTTTGGCCTCTGGTAAGAGTTCACTTAAGCGAGTTGCCGTTTTATCCGGCTGGGCTGTATTGAGTTCGATCATGGACCATGAGTCTATTCCAGTAAGGGTTCGAGACGTTTTAAAATTCGCAAAAACCGCATTGTTTTCGGAACCGCCTGTTTCCTGCATCACCCCGACAACGGGATAGTTTTGGTGGTTAAGGACTAGAGTACTCCCAATGACTAAATTTTCTTTGCGGGCAAGGTTCCAACCAATAATTACTTCTTGATCACCGGGCTGTAGTCCTTTAATATGCCACCACGGTTTCATTTTCAGCTCACTGGCAAAGTCCACTCCGATGATAAGATAACGTTTATCAATCCCCGCGACAGAACCAATAATCCACACCAATAACAACACTGAGAACTAATAAAGCAGAGCGTATTTTACGGCGGCGTAGGTTTTGAAGGGCTATATCTGTTAAACCCATATGCTTTTTCCTTCTTAGGCCTCTTCTGGAGTTGGAACTAAAACCCCATCACGGATGTAAATTGTGCGGGAAACCCATTCCAGGTTTTCTTGGTTATGAGTCACCATAATGATGGTTAAACCGTCACGGTTGAGGGTTTGGAATAACTCCAACAGTTCCCTTGCCGTTTTCGTGTCTAGGCTTCCAGTGGGTTCATCAGCGAAGATAATAGCGGGTTGATTAACAATGGCCCGAGCAATGGCCACCCGATTTTGCTCACCGCCGGACAATTGATTCGGGAGGCGGAGAGATTTTGTGCCTAGACCGACTTTATCTAGAACGTTCTGAGCCATAGCTCGTTGTTCTTTACCGGGGCGGGAAGTAATTGCTAAAGGTAACATGACGTTTTCCAAGGCTGTAAGATAGGGAATCAATATTAAAGACATTTAGCTGCTCCTCCTAAATCATAAAGAAAACTTGGTGTTAGCCAAGTTTTCTTTATGCGTAGCATTTTTTGACTAAACTTAGGTGCCCACGCATCCAGTTCGGTTTGGGGAATTTCAAGGTTATCACCATTTAATGAGTAGGGTAGTGCTTGTGGTGGATAGGTTTGGCAACCGCCACTTATTCCTTTAAGTGTTTGGAAATCCCAAGTTGTTCCACAGACATTACAAATTATCTGATTTCCGGAAATATGAAAGGTACCGTCGGGTTGGATAAAGGCGGTCAATGGAACGATATTGCCGTTGCCTTTGTAATCTGTTCATATGAACTTCTTTTCATTTACCATACTTAAGGTGGTAACAATTTCCTTCCCGTTTTCAACCTTGCTTTCGACGACCGTTTGCTCTAATTTATCGTTAGAGCTATAATTTACGGTCTTGCCAATATCTGCGGTTGCTTTAACAGACGAGTCAGGGCTATTGGAATTACCAAATAGGAAATAGGATCCAATGATAACCAGAACGGCTACAATATCAAGAATAGTACTATTAAGTACTGCTTTACTTTTCTTTGGTTAGGTAAATTTCTGTTTTTTATCCTCACGATTGTTTTTCATCTGGATAGCCTCCTCGCTAAAGATATTACATGCGCATGCACAAGCGTGCGTGAACAA
>DATMYU010000504.1:0-5001 GCA_035560775.1 Desulfosporosinus sp. | reverse complement strand
AATCAGACGTCCGAATTATATTCTGGGCAAATATTATTTTTGGAGACAAACGGCAAAAACAAATCATTACAAAATTCAATTATTAAAAGGTGGTATTGAACTATGAGACTCAAAAGTTTACTTGCGATTTCTTTATCTTTGATAACGATTTTAACAATGACTGCCTGCAAACAGTCAACCTCTCCGTCAAACTCTCAGTTAGATAAAAAAGAAGTTGTAACCATTGAGGTAAAACAGGAAAAGGGAATTGAAATGTCGGAACTTTCAGGTACAGCCCAGGCAGTGGAGGAAACCACTTCGTCATTTGAGAGCCCAGGAAGAATCAAGAACATAAATGTTGGAGAAGGCTCCAAGGTTAAAGCTGGCGATGTCCTTGCACAATTAGATGAAGATAGTTACCAGCTGCAGGTAGACGCAGCGGAATTCAATCTGAGAAATGCTTCAGCGGCCTTAAATCAGATCTCCAATGGAGCACGGGCTCAAGAGATTACCATTGCCAAATCGAAATTAGATCAAGCTTCTGCTACCTATCAAAAAGCCTTTGATGATCTTAAACGGTATGAGGAGCTATTCAAAGCCGGAGTGATTTCTTTAATTCAATACGAGGCCTACAAAACTCAACTTACAATAGCAGAAAAAGACATGGCTGTAGCTCAAGCAGCATATTCCCTTACAACCGAAGGCGCAAGCAAGGAAGACCGTGATAAGGCGGCTGCAACATATGGCTCTGTAGCCACAGTCAAAGATCAGGCCGTACTTGCATTAAGCAAAACGCAGTTGAAATCACCAATTTCAGGCACAATACTTTTAAAGTATGTAACAACAAGCCAGATGGTCGCAGCAGGTACGCCTGTATTTAAGATTGCTAATATTGATAGCTTGAAAGTGGTACTGTCCGTCCCAGATTATGAGATTTCGAAATGGAAAGTAGGGGAAAAGGTAACGGCAAAGCTCTACGAAACCTCAAAAGATGGGACCGTTACAAAAATCCTCCCATCGATCAGTCAGGAAACGGGAACTGTCGGTGTAGAAGTAATCATTGATAATAAACTCAATGATTGGCTGCCGGGTCAGGTGATTACTTGTGTACATAAAATCGAAGGAAAGGATGCTATATTTGTACCAATAGCAGCTGTCATCAGCGATGGAACTACACAATCCTATCTTTTCGTTGTTGATGGTGAAAAAGTTGTAAAAACTTCGATAAATCCTGGAAAAATACAGGCTGATAAGTTAGAAATAATTTCCGGTCTAAAACCGGGTGATAAGGTGGTTACTGAAGGGGCGAACCGCTTATTTGATCAAGACACTATTAAAATCGTAGGGGGGTGAAATTTTGATAAAATATTTCGTTGAGAAACGAACAATACCATTACTCTTATTTTCGATTGTGGTTGTTATTGGCTTATTCACTTTCCTCCAGATTCCGCGGCAGGAAATGCCTGATATTGCAGCTCACAGTGCCATGATAACGACCGTATACCCAGGTGCATCTCCTGAAAAAGTAGAGCTGGCAGTCACCAAAAAAATAGAAGAGAAATTGAATGAAATGCACGGAATTGAAACCATCACCTCCCAATCCCGGGACGGGGTTTCAATCATTACTGTGGAGGCTAAAAAGCATGTTGAGCTTGAAAGCGTATGGCAAGAGCTGAGGGAGAAAGTCAAGGACGTGGAGCCAGAGCTCCCTGTAGGTACTTTGACACCCTCCGTCAACGATGAGTTGAGTAAATCCTTCATTCAGACCTTCAATATCACGGCTGACACTTTTGATCAGCTGTACAGCCTTTATCCTACGCTAATTTCCTGGAAAGACCAGCTAAGAACCATTCGAAATGTATCAGACGTACAATTGCGTGGACTGCCCACGAAGGAAGTCAAGATTGATCTGGATGCCGGAAAGCTTAGTGAGTACGGGATTACGTGGCAGCAGGTATCCAGCGCCATCCAGACAGATAATGACGAGGCGCCTATGGGAAATTTTGATACCCAAAATCGCACATATAAGCTGGAACTTGACGAATCCCACAACCCGGAGCAATTAAATAATATCCTCATTACCCTTTCCAAAGATGGGTATCCGGTCTATTTGAGAGATATAGGCAAGGCCTCCTCCGGTTTTAAGAAACCCGATTACTACGTTTATCATAATGGGAAACCGGCCATATCCTTCACATTGGTTGCAAATCTGGGGAGTAATGTAGTCGATATACAAAAGGATGTCGACAAGAAAGAAGCGTCCTTTCAAAAAAACCTTCCTTCTTGGGCAACATTGGAAAATGTCTATGCCAAAACGGATTACCTAACTGATTTGTTCCATGACCTCTCCCGGGAAATGCTTGTCGCCATTGCTGCAGTTCTGGTAGTGTGCTCTTTGGGCTTGAGTTTGGAGACATCCGTTATCATCGCCCTAGCTATACCCATTTCAATTTCAGTCGCTATGCTTTTGGCACAATTATTCAACATTACTTTAAATCAAATTTCCATCTACTCCATAATTATTCTAATTGGTGTACTGGTAGATGATTCGGTCGTCGTAAATGATAATATCAACAGACATCTTTCCGTTTTCAGAAAAACACCACAGCAAGCCGCTATTGAAGGCGCCAAAGAGGTCTTCCCATCTATTTTTACAGCAGTATTGGCAGCAGTTTTCTCTTTTGGAGTCTTATTCTTCTTATCCGGTGAACTTGGCCAGATGGCACGTCCGCTACCAATCATCGCTGCACTTACTATGGCAACCTCTATGATAATGTCCGTTTCCATTGTCCCAATATTTCGTGCCTGGTATGAACAACGCTGGGTAAAAAATGCCGAGGATTATGATAAACCTGCCGGATTGATCGGAAAACCCTTTAAAAGGTTTACAGACTGGTATACGTGCAAAATACTGCCGGTCATATTGGAAAAGCCGCTGCTCATCGGCTTAACCGTTTTGTTTGTAAGCGCCTCTGCTTACGGGTTAATTTTTGTTTCTCCAATACAGCTTTTTCCACCTGCAAGCCGTACTGAAATGTTGGTTGATATCAGAGGAACTTCGGGCACTAGCTTGGAGAACACCCGAAATATGGTATCTGAAGTTTCCAAATGGGTTTCGAATCAGCCAGGAGTTGTCATGGTGTCAGCCTATGCAGGCGGTAGCGCGCCCGATATGTTCGGCGATGACAGACCGATCGGAACTGGTGCTGCATTAGGCCAGTTAATTGTAAGAGTGGATAATAAAAAAACAACAACATCGGGAGTAGTAGATAGTTGGTATAATGAATTGAGAGGGAAATACCCAGATACCGAGATAACGCCGAGAGAATTAATGCTGGGAATCCCAGTAGGCAAAGCAGTTGATGTTAGAATTTATGGCCAGGATATAACAAAATTAAGCAGTATTTCACAGCAGGTGAAAGACAAAGTAAAAGATATCAAAGGAACACGCAATATCCAGGATAGCATGGGTTCCAACCTTTGTACCCTCCGACTGGAGGTCAATAAACCGCTCATGGATCGAAAATCAGTCAGCAATGCAGTTCTTTCCAGCACTTTGCGATTAGCCACAGACGGAATTTTAGTCACTAATTTTGATGATGGTAAGGACCTGATCAATATTGATCTATATACCGATAACTCAAAAACAGATCCTCTACAGCGTATTGAAAACTTAACAGTACCCAATGCATTTGGGCAGCAAATTCCCTTGAAGGAAATTGCGCAGATGAAAACTTCGTTTACTTCAAACGTAATACACCATAGGAATTTATCCCGTATGATCGATGTCACCGCTGATCTGAAGGACTGTACTTCAATTGATACTATGCCCAAAGTTAAAAATGCACTTAATCAAATCACTTTACCAGAGGGGTATTACTGGGAAGTCGGCGGAGAATTCAGCAAAGAAGCGGATATCTTAAAAGAGATGGTAATGCTTCTGAGCATTTCGATTTTACTGATTATCCTTACAGTTACCATTAAATTCAACTCATTAAGTGCAGCATTCTTAATGCTTTTAACTATTCTTCTTGCTTTTTCCGGCAGCTTCATCGGTCTGTTCATAACTGGATCAGACATCGGATTCATGGCACTTATGGGGGTTATTTCACTGGTTGGTATTGTGTCTAGAAACGGAATTGTTCTAATTGAATTTATTGAGAATGAATACCATGCCGGAGTGGAGTTAAAACAGTCGGTCCTCAATGCGGTTGGAGCACGTATGAAGCCAGTCCTGTTGACAAGTTCAACGGCAATCGTTGGTTTGATTCCTATCGCTGTGTCTAGTAATGTATTATTCCGCCCGCTTGCCATCGCCATTATTTCTGGACTTTTGTACTCGACAATCCTTACTCTAGTCGTCATCCCAACTTTTTACACCATAATAGCACAGCATAAAATGAAGAGAAAACATCAACAGGCTATGGATCAAAGCAATTGTAATTATAGTGGCACTGAATAAAACTATGCTGAATATTAGGCGGATCTTTCGAAGTTAGTGCTAAAATCAACGATTCAAAAGGCCCCTTGCTGCACTTTTTAAAAAAAGATGGGTCACCTATTATTGGCTTGAAGAACAGCAAAGATGTATAATGTTAATACGAACGTCCGATTCGAGGTGTAATTAATATGAACAATAAGACAAATGAAGCTGAAGCTAGTCAATCGCAAAGAATACTTAACGCAGCCTTTAAATGCATTTCGACAAGAGGGTATGCGAATGTAACCCTGCGGGATATTTCAGATGAAGCAAATGTGGTATTAAGCCAGCTAAATTATTACTACAAAAATAAAGAGGGATTATTCATTGAAGTGATGAAGATGTTGGCCCAACAATATTTGCATGACATCGAGAATACCTTGAAAAAGGGCATATCACCTGACGAAAAGGTAGCTGAATTAATAAAGTATTTTCAAGATATCATGAAAAAAAAGCCCGAGTTGTTCAAGCTTCTTTTTGATTTGATTAGTATGGCTCTTTGGTCCACTTCTTTACGTGAGCTTTTCAGCAATCTTTTTGAT
>DATMYU010000503.1:0-3288 GCA_035560775.1 Desulfosporosinus sp. | reverse complement strand
CTTAGATACAAACTCATTAGATTTATATAGTTCTTTAGCTTCTTCAAATTCCTCGCTGTTCGTGTTAGTCGTTAGACAGAACTGGGGATAGGTCCCCTTTTCCCTATAGCAATTGGGTACTCCGCAATCTGTGCAGCTCTTTTTCTTATCATGATGACTCATCTTTCTCCCCCTTATTATAAACCCTTTTACTTGTTGTACCACTTGAGTCAACAACTGTCCAGCCTCTTAGCTATTGCTCCAATGCGGATTTTATTATCACTGCTTGGAATCTAGCTTGAAATCGTGACGAAAGGCTTCCCTGACAAGAGTGAGTTAAAACCGAATTTCAAACGAAGGACCGAGGCTTCGGCCTCGGTCCTTCGTTTGAAGACTAATCATGCAAATTCCTTTTAAAATAGAACCAGATAAACCATGTGTTCACTAACTCCCAACCTTGCTGTCCATATTGATTCAGAATTTGTGTCGTTTTCTCTCCTCCACCAAGAATAGAAATGCACTTATATTCATATTTTGCATTGTCCATACCTCCTAAGTTCGAGGTCCTCTATATGGATGCATGGCTCTAGGTTTTCCCAAAATTTCCGCCCACACGACCCCTTGTACAAGGTCTCTTTGCGTCAGAGAAAGTTGAAAGTCCCTTAAACTTGGGGGATTCATGCCCATTTCCGTACCGGGAGTCTCCGTAGTACTCTTATAGGCTTCTGCCCCAAGTATTCCTACGTAACCACTGGTCCCTTCGGTCCCCTGAGTTCCTTCACTCCCTTGGGCTCTCTCCATACCTTGAGTCCCTTCTGTTTCAACATAATCCATGGTTCTCTCAAACACGTCAGGCGCAGTTGATTCCAAGGATCTCGCCTGGTAAGAACCATTTTCTAAGGCTTGTTTTAGTTGTTCTTTCCATTTTCCTCGGGATATCCCCTGCATTACATCACCTATGGAGCGAACATCTGGCGGTTTTAAGGAGGAGTTAGGAAGCTGGCCAGGCATTTGTTGCTTGCCTGGCGTTTCTTGCGTCCCCTTCTTCTTTGTAACTGCTGTATACAACTGATAAATAGCCCCAATAATAATTACAACCGTGAAGATCGACATGATTTCACCTACTTCTTCGTTAGGCTATCATTGCCTGATTCCGTTTTACCCACCTGGGCAATGTTTCCTCTCATTTGAGTGTCTGATATAATATTTTGCATGTTGTAATAGTCCATCACACCCAATTTACCTTCTCGCAGAGCTTGAGCCATCGCTTTAGGAACTTCAACCTCCGCTTCAACAACCTTGGCACGCATTTCTTGAACCGATGCCTTCATTTCTTGTTCCTTTGCAACAGCCATCGCGCGTCGTTCCTCTGCTTTAGCTTGGGCAATACGTTTATCTGCTTCAGCTTGGTCCATCTGAAGCTCAGCCCCGATGTTTTTCCCTACTTCTACATCCGCTATATCAATGGATAAGATTTCAAACGCGGTCCCTGCATCCAACCCTTTGTCTAACACCGTTTTAGAAATTAAATCTGGCTTTTCTAAGACGGCTTTATGGGACACTGAAGACCCAATGCTAGTGACAATTCCTTCTCCAACACGAGCAATAATTGTTTCTTCACCAGCGCCACCGACAAGTCGGTCAATATTTGCCCGCACCGTTACCTTGGCTTTGACTTTAAGCTCAATACCATTTTGCGCTACGGCGGAAACAATTGGAGTTTCAATTACTTTCGGATTAACCGACATTTGAACCGCCTCAAGGACATCTCGACCTGCCAAATCAATAGCCGCTGCCCGCTCAAACGGTAGCGGAATAGATGCGCGTTCAGCGGCAATCAAGGCATTTACCACTCTATCGACATTACCCCCAGCAAGATAGTGGGCTTCCAGTTGATCAGTCGAAATCGATAAACCCGCTTTATGTCCCTTAATCAAAGGATTCACGATTTTCGACGGAACTACTCGGCGTAAACGCATACCTACCAAGTTAAAAATACCTACGTTAACCCCTGCGGCTAATGCCGATATCCAAAGCCCTACAGGGATAAAGGTAAATATCACGCTAAAGAGTACAATCGCCAGAAAAACTATCAGTAACGGTGCAATTAATGTGTCCATTCGATGCTCGGTCGTAACCGAGCTTCACCTCCTTATAATTTTTTTTCTTCTTCCCTAACAATGATCCTAGTTCCCTCAACTGAGATTACTCTGATACTAGTTCCAGGTCCAATAAACCCCCCTTCAGTAACAACATCTAAATGCTCACCATCAAAATCAGCCGTGCCGGCCGGGCGCAACAGAGTAAGGGATACCCCAACTCGACCTAAATACGTTTCATAGTGAACTTTTGGTGCAACATATCCCCCCTTTGAAGTTTGGCGAGTCGTTAACGAGAACTTCTGCCATAGGCGCCGAGTGCGAGGTGAACGAAAACTCAAATAGGCGATAATGCCTAAAACAATCAGCGCGCCTCCCGTGTAAAGCACCCCTTCTAATAACGAGTCTGTCACTAAGAAAATTCCCGTGATTAAGGCACCCATCCCTAGAATTCCGCTGACCCCAAATCCTGGGATGACAAACACCTCCAGGGCCAAAAAGAAAACTCCGAGCACAATCAAAGAAATAATGATACCCTGCGACACAACTCTTTCCTCCCTTCTATCTAGTTCAATTGTCTAGGCTATTTAACCACCGCTTCGCAATTTGTTTATATAAGTTGGCACTCGCCAACAAATTAAGAATAACTAGCGTGTTCGCAACCTTTTCCCTATCCTCCTTTGCCATCTCCTCTCCAGCAAGCGTCTCCTCAACTTCCGTCTCTAGTTCCTGAAGGGATTTCTGCCAGTCCAGCTGAGAGCGATCAAAGATTTCACTGTAATATCTATAAAGTTTGGTTGGATTGATTCGGTCGTCTGAGGTGTCCAAAAAGTTTTCATTAACATAACCCAACAAATGAGAAACCTCTTCAAGTGATAGAATATCACGCAAATCATTAATAAGAAGAATATTTGCGACTTGTTCACGGTTATATTTTTTCTTCTGTGGGTGGGGAATATACTCACGCCTGACCCAATTCTGAACGTGGGTGGGATTAATATCGTTCTGACTAACCCGCTTTGCAACTTCAACCACCTGGGCAAGCATCATCGAGTCCAATTCGAGATAAGGCAGTGCTTTCTGCTTGGGTTCTAGGTCGTTTAACACATCACGAATCGCCTGCATATGCTTTGAAGTCATACTATCACCTGCTTATGTTATTAACGTTTTCTTGGTTCTTATTCCAAATACATGATTCATTTAATGATAT
>DATMYU010000502.1:0-11607 GCA_035560775.1 Desulfosporosinus sp. | reverse complement strand
ATATTACTACTTTATTCATTCTACACGAGTTTGGCAGGCACTGCAAGTCTGAACGATATTCTCAACAATTACGTCCGTTTCGGTTTCAATATCATACCAGCTGATCCGCGGATCACGGCGAAACCAGGTAAGTTGGCGCTTTGCGAAATGACGAGTATCCCTTTGCAGCAAACGTAGCATTTCTTCTTGCAAGACAAGCCCCTTTAAGTACCAGAGCGCGTGACGATAACCGATGCTTTGTAATGGCTTTAGAGTTGGAGCGTAGCCAATCTTTAAAAGATTGAGGGTTTCCTCGATCAGCCCATGAGAAAGCATTTGGACACATCGCTGGTTGATACGTTCATAGATTACGTCACGTGGAGCAGTTAGTCCAATGTAGATGATAGATGGGTCCAGTGGCTGGTATTCATTATCTCGAAATTGACGTTGGCTGGAAAGGGCTTTGCCAGTTAATTCGCGAATTTCAAGGGCCCGAATAATGCGCAACACATCGTTGGGATGCAACTGCTCTGCTGTTTTAGGGTCACATTCCTTCAGTGCTGCATGTAATGCTAAGTTCCCGTTCAATGAAGTGTAATCTCTCCATTTAGTACGAATTTCCTCTGAGCCATGTTGGGAGAATTCATAGGGATCGAGCAAGGAACGAATATAAAGTCCTGTTCCACCAACCACAATTGGAACATGTCCACGGCCCCTAATCTCACTAATCAGAGAAGTAGCTTGCAGTTTAAACTGAGCTGCGCTAAAGGGCTCTGAGGGATCTAAGTAGTCAATCAAGTGATGTGGGACAAGTTGGAGTTCTGCTGCGGAAGGCTTTGCTGACCCAATATCAAGTTTCTGATACACCTGAACAGAATCTCCAGAAATAATTTCTCCTCCAATTTCCTGCGCCAAAGCTAAACCAAGAGCCGATTTGCCCACTCCGGTTGGGCCGATAATTATTACAAGTGGAAACACCAAACCATCCCCCATCAAACTAGAATAATACCATAATCGACGGGGCTGTACTGGCTATCATGTTGTATCTTAAACCCCAGACGTTGGAACTCTGGACTATTTTTACGTTCCTTTAGTACAACCCGGTGCCGAGCAATTCGACATGCTTCTAAAACAGCCTCGTGATCGAGTGGCCTGTGGTCTGACCAGCGGTGTAAGGGTTGGATCGAGTCAGACTGTTGGCGCGTGTAGCGAAACATGGGATCAAAATAGACGACATCGACAGAATGGGATGGGATACTGCTTAGGCACTCACGGTGTTCTCCCCATCGCACTTCGATTCGCTGTGAAGCTTGTGCCAAAGCAACCCAAGTAGCCTTCTTATCCTCATTTTTAGCGTTGGGAATGATCTCCTTAAAATGACTTAAGCCATCATGAACCAAGGCCGCTAAGATCGGAGACTGTTCGAGCGCAAGGACGCTGCCCTTTTCTCCGACAGCCCATGCCCCAATCAGGGCATCAGTCCCTAAACCCAGTGTGGCATCGACTAAAGAGTTTCCAGCCTTTAACTGGGTAGCTTCAAGATAGCGGTCAGACCCACCCCGTAGGAGATTAAGCAGTCGAATGACGGCCATACTTGCATGAAAGGATAAATGTTCGGTCTCATGAGTCAGAAAAACACCACGACGTGCAATTGTTAGTTCTGGCAATTCCTCTTCCTCACTCCGGGCAAGCATCCATTGGCATCCGGGCTGTTGGAGAAACCACTGGAGTCTCTCTTGAAGCTCTAAGTCAGAATGAGTAGTTTTTATGAAAATAGGAAACTCATTCAATATGGAACCTCCGTCTTCGTTGTGTCAGTTGTATCAGTAGTTCCACAAAGGCACAATAATCGTACCTCTACAGTATACCCATGTCCAGATACGCCCAAACTTTTGGAGAATTATGTGCGATAAAAACGTTTTTCCAGTTCGGCACGAGTCATTTTAACCATTGTTGGGCGTCCATGCGGACACGTATAGGGGTTTTGGGTTTGGTTTAGTCGGGCAATCAGTTGTTCCATTTCCAGTAAAGAAAGCGTATCTTGGGCTTTAATGGACTCTCTGCAGGCCAACATATGTACCCATTCTTCCAATAACTGATCTAAACTGGGTGTCGAATTTTTTTGCAAGATTTCTTCGATAAACTGACGAAGTAGTCCGTCCGCTGGAAAAGAACCTGTTTGAATGGGCACACCACGTAACAAATAGGTTCGTGAACCAAATTGCTCCAAAATGAATCCCATTTCATTAAGAATCCATAAATGTTCCAATATTACCTGTTCTTCCTGAAGTGTAAACTCCATGGGCAGCGGGATAAGCAGAGCTTGGCTTGCTTTGTCAGCTGCTTTCAACTTTGCTAACAGAAGTTCATAGTTAATCCGTTCGTGAGCAGCATGTTGGTCAATCAAAAGGAGAATCTCACCATCCGTTGCTAAGATATAGGTCTTGAAAAGCTGTGCTAATGGCCATATGCGAGTTAAAATATCTTGGGCTTTTGAATCAATCGGAGTAGCCACACTCTCTTGGGTCTGCACATTACTCTGGATCGAGGAATTATTCTGAGCTAGATCACTTTGAGTACCGGGATACTCCTGAGTGCCTGAATCTCCTGAATTTGTAGAAGGTATTTGATGAGTTTCGCTTGGATCCTGACGTCCAATAATTAGATTCTTGTTAGGAGCAGAATTAAAGAATTGTGGTTGGTCGATCATATCGAGTTTTGGGCTCTGTTCACTAGGGAGATTTGGGACTTGTGGGGGGATTGCTGTCTCGCAAATTTGCAACGATGTATTGGAGATTGAAGGAGAGGTTGTTGCTTTGGAGTGTAGAAAACCCTGTAGAGGCAAGGTCGGTTTCGATTTGAGGTGGGATGTGGATTGGGTTTGAAACGAGGGTAATGGTTTACTACTCAGTAGGGTTTCAAAAACAGTCTGACTGATAAAAGGGGTTAGAGCTTGCTCATTCTTGAAGCGCACATCCATTTTTGTGGGATGGACATTTACATCATAATCTGAGGGTGGAACATGAAGATGAAGTACGACTACGGGATGTAGTTTAGTTGGAATGAGGGTGTGATACCCTTCTTCCAGGGCGTGGCTTAAGAAAGTCGAACGGACAATTCGACCATTAATAATAAAGGTTTGGGCTTGCTTCGAAGAACGGACCAGATCCGGCGGGCTGATAAACCCTTCTAAACGCCAGTCTTCGTGGTGGGCGTTGATCGGAATAAGTTGTCGTGCAATTGTATGACCGAGGATTGCACCAATAGCATCACGCAAATCCCCGTGTCCAGACGTCTGTAAAACGACTTGATGCGGATGTGTCAGAGAAAAAGCAATTTCCGGGTGCGCAAGGGCGATTCGTCCAACCATGTCGCTAATTAGACCAAATTCTGTAGGGGTGGATTTGAGAAATTTTAATCGTGCAGGCGTATTGAAAAAGAGATTGCGAACCGTGACGGATGTTCCAACAGGGCACCCCACTTCCTTAAACTCCCCTTGCTCCCCACCCTTAAGTGTAAGGCATAACCCAGCAACTTCATCGGCAGGACGTGAGGAAATCTCCAGGTGAGAAACCGAGGCAATACTCGGTAGTGCCTCCCCTCTGAAACCAAGTGTTTGTAAATGATCAAGGTCTTCGATCTGACTGATTTTACTGGTTGCATGGCGTATAACGGCCAAAGGTAAATCCGCAACCGCGATCCCACACCCATCATCACGCACCCGAATTAACGGTACGCCGTTTCCTTCGATGGTGATGTCTATGTGTTTGGCCCCAGCGTCTAAGGCGTTTTCGACCAGTTCCTTGACAACAGAAGCAGGACGCTCAACGACTTCGCCAGCGGCAATTTGGTTTGCTGAGTGAGTATCCAGAATATGAATTACTGGTGTCAAAATTGCATCAGTCCTTCTTTCCTATCCCAAACAAAGAATTTATCGTGAAGCTGGTTTTGCAATAGACCACTTGTACTATCCTCACTGTGATGGACTAGATGGTCCCAAAGGTCATAGCCAGCTTGCTCACACTCTGGGCAGGCTTGAAATGGAATTCGTACTAATATCGACTTTTGGGGAGAAGATTGGCTTTCAATATAGACAGTTCCAGCGCAATGGTTGCATTGCCGGACGTAATCATGTCGGTTTTCTTGGAACCCTTCTGTGTCATAATAGACAAAACGGGGACTATGAATCCAATTCCCGGTCGGGAAGAAGGCTTTGTTCTGAAGGGTGAAGCTGGGCTTAATTCTTTGGTGTTGTTTTTTAAGTCCCTCAATGTACGGCTTTATGGCCGCTAAAGATAAAACAGGACGATCTAGTTTCTGCGGTTCACGAACATGGTGGTAATCTTCTCCGGCGAGCGCAAGTAGAATAGCCAAATTGACATAAGGAAGTGCTCCTTCAATGGAGTAGCCACCTTCAAGGACCGCTAAATCTGGTTTAAGTAGTTCGGTAATTCGCCCGTATCCGACAGCAGTTAGATTCATTGAGGCTAATGGATCGGTGAAATGATTGTCCTGCCCCGCTGAGTTAATAATCAGATCAGGGGCAAAGGCCTGTAAACGCGGTAACACCCAGTTTTCCAAAACGTAGTGGTACCCTTCGTCTCCAGTCCCCGGCGGAAGTGGAATATTCAAGGTCTGATCCCAAGCATTCGGACCGCCTTTTTCATTGACAAAACCAGTTCCGGGAAAAAGTGTGCGTCCATCTTGGTGGAGAGAAATGAAAAGGACATTCGGGTCGTGATAAAATATATCTTGTGTACCATCTCCGTGATGGACATCAGTATCTATAATGGCGATCTTCTTAACGCCCAGCTGAGCCCTCAAATGGTTCACAAGGACAGCTTCATTATTGATCGTACAAAACCCACGATTACCCCAAACGGTCGCCCCAGAATGATGCCCTGGGGGGCGTGCAAGGACGAAACCATTGACAATATCCCCGCGGACCCGCGCTTCACCAAGTAAAATAGCACTCCCGGCTGCGATAAGGTGAGCATCGAGCGTATCTGCATACGCCCCCGGGTTCGGAAATAAAGCTTGAGCCCGTAACACCTGTTGTATTGAGGCAATGCGCGGTGAAAACTGTTTAATTTGGGGCAAGTCCAGAATCCCCTCCTCAAACAGTTGCTCCTGAGTATAGAGGAGACGTTCTTCGCGTTCAGGATGGAAGTCACCGAGTGACCAATCGAAGGCAGGAAAAAATAAAATTCCAGTACGTTTCATACCTGTACCCTCCCAATCACACCAGGCCGCAAATGGACGGCTCCGCGGACAATTTGTCCTACAGTTCTAGACCCTTGAACTATAGGAAAGAAATCAAAGGGCTCCTTTTCCAGGTCTTGAATCATAACCCCATAGCGTGCAACTTGCTTCTGAACAAGGGTATCCATAAACCCTTCTACTTCGAGGTAAGGACGAAGTGATCCTGTCCATTTCCCCTGTTCACCTGTCTCTTCCACACGGTACTGTTTCATATAAGTGTCAAGATGAAGGGTACAATCGAAGGTAGATCTGGCCATAGCAGCACCAAGGGCATTAGAAACCTCCGAAAAAGCCCCAAGTTGAACAGGAGTCCCGAGGCGTTTACCTAGAGCCGTCGTCATACCCCGAGCACCTCCTCCGCTGACCAAGGTCTGGAAGGTTTGATCTTCATGAGGATGGAGAACCTCCCAAACTTTATAAGCTGGCTCTTCTTGCCACTCTCTCTTAAGAGAATCAATGGCCTCTATGATTCGGTCGACCATCCTCTCAATAATTGCTGCGGCGAGCTCATGTAGAAACGTACGTGTTCGCCGTTCCTGAGGCAAAATAGAGGCCAAGCCTTCTCCCGCCAGTTGCTCGTTCCCATAGTCAATAAGCCCAAGGTAGCGCATCGCATCTGTCGGGGTCGGTGCATCTCCACCTAGGCAATAGGCTGGACCGCGTCGGAAACTTTCAAGAATGAAACCCTGATCTGTGGCACTGATGACAGAATCCCCGCCCACTGGAATTGAACGGACCGCAAGTGTTCGGACAAGAGTTGAAAAAGGACCGATCCGGGCTCCTTTTGAACTGAGTAACGGGACACCAGAAAGGATAAGACCCAAATCTGTCGTTGTTCCGCCAATATCCACGCTGATGCAAGAAGCGTTTGTTTCATTTTGAGTCAAAGTGGCAAGCACACTTGCTGCCGGTCCCGAATAAATGGAATCGATGGGCCGGAGCTTGGCAAGTGGTAAGATTCCACCATCCGCCTTTAAGATAGAGATTGGCGCTGTAATTTTTCGAGCAGTTACAGCGGTTTGTAATTGTTGGGCAAATTGATAATATAAATCGGAAACGCCTAAATTAAGATACGTGGTCAGACTGCGTCGATAAAAATTAGCTTGGCCCCACTCATGTCCCAAGGCAATCTTTAAGGTGGGATTAAGTTGTCTTAAATAGGCCGCCAGCTGTTCTTCATGAAGGCAGTTCCTATGGGAAAACTTGCCTACGATGGCGACGTAGTTAGGATTCTCACACAGATCGGATTTGAGTTTCTCCCATTCTCTCTGGTCAGGTGGCTCCGTTTCTCGGCCTCGGAAATCCATTTCTCCAGAGAGCTCACGATAACTAACTGGCCAAGGAAGCGCAGCTAAGCTCATTCCATGTCCAGAGAATAAAAGTAATTCGACGGGAGGAAGAAGATCTTGGAGAATGGCATTCGTAACGAGGGTTGTGCTTACTGTAATCTGGTTAATCACCTGCTCATCAGGGATTTTCAATGTATCAAAGGCAGCCAAGATGGTTTCCACTAAATTAGCAGATCTCGTGGGAACTTTGGCGGTATATTCGATACAGCCATTGTGAATAAATACGGCGTCAGTATAGGTACCCCCTACATCGATACCTACTCGATTAGGCATATTTACTCCCCCCTTAATCGATATTCGATATTCAATATTCGATGCTTGATGCTCGGTCTTTAAAACAAACGCCCAACTCAAATTTAACTTTAGACTCTGTCCACTAACATTGAATCATGCAACTCAAATTTCAGTTAGGACCTCGAAGTTAGGACCTCGGACCCCAAACTTCAGACTTCGAACCTAGAACTTCGAACCTGGATATTCAAACTTCGGACTTCGCTAAATGTTTTCTAAGGATTGAATGCGCTCACGCAGGTCAAAGAGATATTGAAGGGCTTGACGTGCGGTCATGTCTTCCAACTGGAGTTGGTTAATTTCTTGCAAAAGAGGATGAGTTTGCACAACGTCAAAGAGTGAAAATTGAGTAACTGGGTTGCGCGTGTCACTCATGGTAGGCGCTAGCTCGGATGCTTCTAATTCCAGAAGCAGGGATTTAGCGCGTTGCAGAAGTTCTTTTGGAAGGCCGGCAAGACGTGCTACCTGAATCCCATAACTGCGGTCTGCACGACCCGGTAATATTTTGTGTAAAAAAACGATATCTTCCCCCCGTTCTTTCACGGCCACATGGAGGTTAAAGATCCTAGGAAAATCATCTTGGAGTTGCGTTAGCTCATGATAATGAGTGGCAAAGAGGGTTTTAGGGTTGAACTCGGGATGTTGAACTAGGTGCTCTGTGACAGCCCAAGCAATACTAAGTCCGTCAAAGGTAGCTGTACCCCGTCCGATTTCATCCAAAATGATCAAGCTTTTCCCGGTAGCGTACTTTAAGATATGGGCAACTTCTTGCATTTCCACCATAAACGTACTTTGTCCCGCTGCTAAATCATCCGATGCGCCGACCCTTGTAAAGATTCGGTCCACCAGAGTAATAATGGCACTGTTTGCAGGAACAAAAGACCCGATATGGGCCATGAGGACAATCAAGGCGACTTGGCGCATGTAGGTTGATTTCCCAGCCATATTCGGCCCAGTGATGATGGCTAAGTGATGCTTTGAGGACATATGCGTATCATTGGTAACAAACACGCCAGGCTCCAGCATTTGTTCAACAACAGGGTGTCTACCTTCGATGATGAGAATTTCACCGTTTTCTTTGATCTGGGGACGAACATAGTGGTTGCGTACAGCCACTTCTGCCAAGCTGACAAAGACATCAATTTCTGCCAATATTTGGGCTATGTGTAATATAACTTTGGTATAAGTTCGGACGTCATCGCGAAGGGCTAAAAGAAGTTCGTACTCTAAGTCTTTTAGCTTTTCCTCAGCCCCCATAATTTTTAGTTCGTATTCTTTTAGTTCCGGCGTAATGAAGCGCTCGGCATTGGACAGGGTCTGTTTGCGTTGATAGTCTATAGGCACCAGCGTGGAGTTGGCATGGGTGATTTCAATAAAATAACCAAAAACTTTGTTATACCCTATTTTTAAGGAACGAATTCCGGTTCGTTCACGTTCGGAATTTTCTAGCTGAGCAACCCATTCTTTACCGCCCGTCGAAATGAGACGCAATTCGTCTACTTCTGCGGAATAACCGGTTTTGATAATGTTGCCGTCTCGTAGGGATAAAGGGGGATTGGGGTTAAGAGCATTTTGCAGTTTAGTGACGAATGAGTCAAGTCCATCGAGATGCGGAACATTGATTTTAAGAGTTTCAGCTGCGCTCGATATAAGAAGCGTTTGGATTTTGGGAAGAAGAGCTAAAGTTTGCGCCAAGGATAATAGGTCTTTGGCGTTGGCTGTCCCATAAGATACCTTCCCCATAAGGCGCTCCAGGTCATAGACCTCAGAAAGAAGCTTAAATAAATCTTTGCGAAGAAATGAATCTTGTGTCAGTTCTTCAACAGCGTTAAGGCGCCGGTTTATTTCGTTTTGCAAAAGCAAGGGCTTATCAATCCAATGTTTTAATAACCTTCCCCCAAAAGCAGTTTGAGTTAAGTCAAGGACAGAAAGTAGCGTTCCCTTTTTCCCAACGCCTCGGAGGGATTCTGTGAGCTCAAGATTGCGACGTGTCCATTGGTCGAGAAACATCCAGTCCTCAGAACGGTAAGTTTTTATTTCAATGATATGCGTTGGATCAACACCTGGCATTGTTTCTAGTAAGTAGGTCCATAAAGCAGCAGCGGCTTGAGCTGCTACGGGGAATTCTTGAAGCAACGTCAGAGGCCCAAATCGATTTTTCAAGCCCTGATCGGAAAATGTCTTTCGTTCGCGTACACTGCAATAATAACCCACCCAAGCCTTCGACTTTTTCATAAGTTCAGGAGGCAGAAGGATTTCAGCGGGGTTAATTCTGGACAGTTCTGTGAGGAGAACATCCAATTCTGGAGTTTGAAAAATTGTAAATTCACCAGTAGATAAATCGAGAAAGGCAAGTCCCCAGTGTTTATCATGATACACACTGGCCAAATAGTGATTGCTTCGTTCAGAGACAGATTCAGTTAGCGTTCCTGGAGAAACAATACGAATAATGTCACGTTTGACAATCCCTTTAGCATTTTTGGCGTCTTCAACTTGTTCACAAATGGCGACTTTATGGCCTGCGTTGACGAGCTTTGACAAATAATTATCTAAAGCATGATAAGGGACGCCACACATGGCAATCCGTTTTCCTTCCCCTGCATCTCGACCGGTTAAGGCTATTTGTAAAATAGGTGAGGCTATTTCTGCATCCTCCCCAAACATTTCATAGAAATCGCCCAACCGATAAAAAAGAATTGCATCGGGTGCTTTTGCTTTAATTCCTCGATATTGTTGCATCATCGGGGTGGTCATTTCTTGTATTCTCCCCTACTCTTTAAAATCCTAAAAGGGAAGAGCTATTATATCTAGCCCTTCCCTTCTTTTTATCGATCTTTGTACGTTGTACGTTGTTTGAGGTTAGCGTCAACCGCAACTACAGCCGCTACCACATTGGTCAACATTACAACTGTCGTCTGCACAAGAACAGCCGCCGTCTGACGAACTAGCGATGGCTCCTGCTAGAATGGCATTAACACTATCCAACATTTCTGTGAATTTGTCTTGGGCATTCATGTAAGCAGAAATAGCGGCATTCGCCTCTACTTTGGTTTCGATTTCATCGACCAGATTTTTATGGGCTTCAGAAGGCTCAGCATCGCTTTGTTGAGTTTCCATAAACTGTTCTTGAGCTTTCTGTAATTCTGCAATTAATTTTTGTGCTGAAAGGTCAGCAGACATTGCATCTTCCGTGCTGTGTAATTCAGCAAGCTCGGGGCTTCGAGCAATGGCGTCAGCCAAGAGTCGGGCATTCTCTAGAATTTCGTTTGTCATTTTTACACACCTCCGTATACTACATTCGACATAGGGTAGCTTGATTCCTGCATCAAAATCAAAGTTATACAAATTCTACTTTTTGAGTCCTTCAATTTCTCCAACTAGGGTCCAGGAGCCTGCTTCACAAATCCGAACGTTAACCAACGACCCGATGATTTCAGGAGGACCACTAAAAACGACGAGTTCGTATCCGCGGGTTCGTCCAGTTAAACGCTCGGGATTTGTCTTACTGGGGCCCTCAACAAGGATTTCATACGTTTTTCCTACCATTTGTTGCCGCCATTCCAGACTTTCTTTGTTTTGTACACTCATCAATCTTTGTAAACGACGCTTCTTAACGTCTAGAGGAATCTGATCCTCCATCTTGGCGGCGAGTGTACCTGACCGTTTAGAGAACATAAAGGTGAAGGCTTGACTGTAATGGATTAAATTCATCATCGCGAGAGTTTGTTCAAAATCTTCGTCCGATTCGCCAGGAAAGCCCACAATAATATCCGTTGTTAAGCTAGCCTGTGGTAGAAGTTCGCGAATTTTTTCTACTCGGCTTATATAGTATTCCCTAGTGTATTTCCTATTCATACGTTCTAAAATTAAATTACTGCCCGATTGAATGGGGAGATGAAAGTGTTCGCAAAGTTTCTTTCCTTGAGCGATGGTTTCGATCAGTTTATCCGATAAATCCTTGGGATGCGAAGTGATAAATCGCACCCGTAATAGGTGTGGAATTAGTTCCACATTACGAAGTAAATCCGCAAAGTCATAAGCGGGCGAGAATTCTTTACCATAGGAGTTCACATTCTGACCGAGTAAGGTGACTTCGCAACAACCACTAGCGACAAGGTCTTTGATTTCTCGAATAATTCCTTCTGGGTTACGACTCTGCTCTCTGCCCCGTACATGTGGGACAATACAATATGAGCAATAATTGTTGCAACCAGACATGATATTGACGTTGGCCTGCAGTTTGCCTTTGTCGGTCAGAGGGGTGGTTTCTATGGCTATAATAGGTTCTGGCCAAACTTCTGCAGCTTTGCCACCCTGTTCTGCTCGATGCAAAAGAGTGGCAAAATTAGACAGATTATGTGTTCCAGCCCAAATATCCACATGGGGTGCTCGCTTACGCAACCGTTCTAAAGCACCCGGCTGTTGAACCATGCATCCACAGATGGCAATCTTCAAATTCGGATTATTCTCTTTAAGTTTCTTGAGTTCTCCGATTTTGCCGAGTATTTTATTTTCTGCACTTTCTCTGACACAACAGGTATTAATAATCACTAAGTTAGCATTTGCGAGGTCATCTGAACTCGCGTAGCCCTCTTGTCTTGCAAGCTCTGTCAACGTTTCGGCATCACGTTCAGACATCTGACAACCGTATGTTAATGTAACAACATTTTTTTTACTTTCCAAAAAAAGTCAACTCCTAAATCGTTTCCTGAATTCTTTATGATTC
>DATMYU010000501.1:0-4292 GCA_035560775.1 Desulfosporosinus sp. | reverse complement strand
GTAAATAAACAGATACTATATACAATCTGTTTCGCTGCATTCCTATTATTGTTTGTCTATCAAATCGTCAATCTTCCAAACTCGATAAACATGAGCAATCTGATACCCTATAACGGATCGTTTGATTTCATGGATTAGTACTTAGAGGGGAATATCAAATGTGGGCAGCTAATGGCTGAAAAGGGCATAAATAAAGCTCAAATAAACCAGCTCAACCCAAAATATGATATAGGTGGATGAATTTGACCAGTAATGAGTTATCTCGAAAAGTAGGCAATGCCGCAAAATGGTCTACAATCACAGAAGTTTCGGCAAGAATAATAACGCCAATAGCAAACATGATACTTGCAAGGCTTTTGGCACCAGAAGCCTTTGGTATAGTGATCACAATTACAATGGTTATTAGTTTCGCCCAAATATTTGCGGACGCCGGTTTTCAGAAATATTTGGTGCAGCATGAGTTTAAAGATGATGATGATAGAAATAAGAGTACGAACGTAGCATTTATTACAAACTTAACCCTTGCGTTTGTTCTTTGGGGTTTCATTGTAATATTTCGCAATCCAATCGCCAGTGCGGTAGGTAATCCAGACCTCGGCCTGGCATTAGCGATTGTCTGTGTCCAAATACCGCTGACTTCCTTTTCAAGTATTCAGATGGCCTTATATTGGAGATCGCTTAATTTCAAAACTCTGTTTATGGTCAGGATTATTGCGTCACTAATACCTCTTGTTGTTACAGTTCCATTGGCGATTATTGGCTTTGGGTATTGGTCTTTGATAATAGGAACAACTTGTGGAATCCTTTCAAACGCTATAATACTGACAGCTAAATCAAAATGGAAACCAATGTTATACTACAATTTTGAATTACTGAAGGAAATGTTTTCTTTTAGTTTTTGGTCGCTTACGGAAGCTGTCTCTATTTGGTTTACTCTATGGGTTGATGCATTGATTATCGGAAATGCTTTTAATGGATACTATCTGGGGCTTTACAAAAATTCTCTTAATATGGTTAATGCTTTTATGGCTATTGTAACTGCTTCGATAATTCCTGTTCTATTCTCTACATTATCGCGTTTACAAAATGACGAGGCTAAGTTCCAAGCACTGTATTACAGAACTCAGAGGTTTGTTGCATATCTAGTTTTGCCAATAGGATTTGGAATATTTCTTTATAGTGACTTGGCGACGTATATAATGCTCGGTAGTCAGTGGACTGAAGCAAGTGACATCATTGGTATTTGGGCTTTGGTAGCGCCCTTTGGAATCATATTTTCGAATTTTAATGGTGAGGTGTATAGGTCAAAAGGAAAACCAAAGCTATCGTTTATTTATCAAATGATACATCTGGTGTTTCTTATCCCCACCTGCTTGATAACTATGAGGTATGGATTTTGGCCTCTAGTTTATGCCAGATCGCTTATAAGATTCCAGGGTACAATCACAGGGTTTGTCTTTATGCGTGTCTTTATAGGGTTTTCTGTTAAGGAGATGCTAGGTAATGTAGCAAAACCTCTAGGTTGCACATTGCTGATGGGGTTGGTTGTAGTTGGACTGCAACAAATTTCCTCGTCTGTTCTTTGGAGCTTCATTTCAATCGTTATATGCATAGCTGTATATGGAGGGCTACTATTGTTGAAAGACCGAGATGAGATTAGGGAAACAATAAAGCTGTTTAAGAAAAAGAGCTAAGGAGGTACGTCTATATTGGCGTATCCTCGTGGATAGGATACTAAGTTTAAAGGAGTGTTGAACTAATGAAAGTTGGAATCATGTCTATGCAACGCATAAAGAATTACGGTTCTTTTCTTCAAGCGTATGGACTAAAAATGATCATGGAAAAGCTAGGGCACGAAGTTGAATTTGTAGATTATAAGATTGAGGAACCCATTGTTCCTTCTAACAATGATAAAGGCGTTATATATAGTAGTGCGAGAGAAGTCTATCATATGATAAAGCGAGTGGTCTATAAGAAGAAAACATTGTCTGGCCTCTTCGATATGAACTATTTCGCTATGCTTGGTTTAAGCGAAAGAAGAAAATGCAGAACCAAAGTAGATGTCTTGGTGATTGGCAGTGACGAGGTCTTCAATTGCTTGCAGACAAACCCTAATGTAGGGTATTCAAAGGAGTTGTTTGGCAAAGACAATAACGCCGGCAAAGTAATTAGCTATGCGGCCAGCTGTGGATATTCGACACTTAAGGGACTTAAGAACTATGGTATAAACTCTGAAGTGGGAGAGCTGCTTAGGGCATTCTCTAGTATCTCCGTGAGAGATAACAATTCATTTGAGGTAGTAAAAGAGCTGACAGGCATACCTCCCGTCATTAATGTTGACCCAGTTATTATTTCTGATTTTGATAAATTGATTCCGCCACAGAGTGGGCTCAACAATTATATACTGATTTATGCTTATGGGGATCGAATCAACTCTGAGGTCGAGATAAAGGCAATCAAGCGATTTGCAGAAAAGTACAACAAAAAGCTGGTTTCCGTGGGAACGCATCAAAAGTGGACGGACATAAAACTTGAAGCTGATCCGTTTGAACTTTTAGCATATGTGAAAGGTGCAGACTATATCATAACCGATACATTCCATGGGAGCATCTACTCCATCAAATATAACAGACCGTTTGCGACTATCATACGAGAAAGCAATAAGCAAAAACTTAGAGATTTATTACAGAGATTTTCGGTTGAAGATAGAGAAGTCAGGGATATGGATAAGCTGGAGGAAATTTTGCAGAGGTCGATAAATTTTGAGAGAGTTAATCGTATTATCAGCGTGGAGACAGAAAAGTCCATCAGATACCTAAAGGGAACTATTGGGGTAACATGTGAAGAGGGTTTAAAGGACAATATGGAAATTGAAAAGAATGGAGGTAATAGATGATAGTTTTGTTTAAAACGAAGAAAGACTGCTGTGGCTGTACCGCTTGTATGAGTATTTGTCCCAAACAAGCCATTACCATGAAGCCGGATGAAGATGAATTTTTATACCCAACAATAAATACTGATCTATGCGTGGAGTGCGGTATTTGTGTAAAGACTTGTGTCTTCCAAAATGTATCGGAAACTGTTAATGAGCCACTTGCCACATATGCCGCCATCAATAGAAATCAATCTGTTCTCGCAGCCAGTGCTTCAGGCGGGATATTTATGGCACTTGCTTCAATAATATTTGAGAAGAACGGCGTAGTTTTCGGATGCGCCTTTAATAATGATGTGGAGCCTGTGCATATCTATGTTGACAATCCGACAAATATTATAAATCTCCAAGGTTCCAAGTATGTGCAGAGCAGTATTAACACCACCTACGCCGATGCTAAGCAGTACCTCAAACAGGGCATAATAGTCCTCTATACAGGTACTCCCTGTCAGATTGCTGGATTAAAATCTTATCTTGGCAAGGAATATGATAACCTCATTACAGCCGACATAATTTGCCATGGTGTTCCGAGCGCAGCGTTCTTTAAAGGATATATAAAACATCTGGAAGGCAAGTTGAAGGGTAAAGTCATAGACTTCAAGTTTAGGGATAAATCAAAAGGCTGGGGTTTGATGGGAAAGGCGGTTTATGAAAAGAACGGAGCAGTGCGGGAAGAATTCATACCACCCTTCACTTCCTATTATTATAGCTACTTCTTGAAAGGCGACATCTACCGCGAAAACTGCTACCAGTGCAAATATGCCAGCGGCAACAGGCAGGGCGATTTCACGATGGGCGACTATTGGGGCATAGAGAAAGCCCACCCTGAAATCGAAACGAGAAACGGCGTATCCGTCTTATTGGTGAATAGTGTAAAGGGGATGGCGTTGATTGAAAGGTTGGGAAATCACCTCGACTTAACGCAATCCACATTTGAACAAGCCAGAGAGCAGAACGGACAGTTAAGGCAACCAACTGCCAAGAGCTATAACAGAGAAGCAATACTTAAAACGTGGCGTGAGGGTGGATATCAGGCTGTAGCTGAAGGGTTCTATAAGTCAAATAAGAAACAGCTTATGATGTTCAGAATTAAGATGCTGATGCCGCAGCCAGTTAAGCAGTTAATCAAGAAGAGGATGAGAAAAGTTTGAGAGGTTGATTAACGAGAAATTGACAATGCGCCAATTAAACAGGGCAGGAGCCTATAAGCGGTGGATATTGCAGTGCGATAATGGGACTTAGGTATAGATATAAGCGTAAAGGTGGTTAAAATCATTCAGAGTTATACAGGAATTGTTAATAGGGTGGTGTGGAGGTAAGGATAATAAAAAAGGAGACTTAGGATGCCAATAATTAAAAG
>DATMYU010000500.1:0-4098 GCA_035560775.1 Desulfosporosinus sp. | reverse complement strand
GGGGATTACAATGAGGAAGAAGGCATTATTGATATTTATTGTTATTGCTCTATTTGTTGCAGGTCTTTTCCTAACAAAAGCATATGCAGAAACCCGTCCTTGGCAACAAAACCAAAATGCTAGATCATTCCAAGACGAGCCTAATCCCTTTTCTACAGATATACCAAATAATGTGTTATCTGATGTTAGGCCATCGGCTAACCCTGATGTCAGTGGATCGTGGTATAGTCCGATGAGTCCAAACTATCGGCCTGACTATTATTGGTATAGTAGTCCTCAAGACGATAGATGGAGTAATGCAGTTAGGCATTGGTGGTGTCGGTAAATAGAAGGGGGAGCTACATTGAACAATAAGGTTTTGATAGCAGACGATGACGATCGGATTAGGGAAATTGTGTGCCTCTACCTTGAAGCAGAAGGTTTTGACGTCTTCCAGGCAGAGGATGGAAACCAAGCGTTAGAGGTGGTTCGGAAAGATAATCCAGATCTTGTCATCCTCGATCTAATGATGCCTGGATTAGATGGCTGGACGGTCTGCAAGATACTGAGAAAGGAAACCAAGATACCTATTATCATGCTAACCGCTAAGGGAGACGAAAATGATCGGGTGTTAGGGTTTGATTTAGGGGCTGATGATTATGTCGTAAAACCGTTTAGCCCGCGTGAACTTAGCGCCCGAGTCAAGGCAGTTCTGAGAAGGTTGGAAGGGGAAGAAAGCAAGGAACATATCCTTTCCTACCCTGGTCTTAAAATCAATCAGATTACTCGTGAAGTCGAGGTAGATGGAATAAATATGAACTTAACGGCTAAAGAATTTGACCTGTTGCATTGCATAGCAAAACGACCGGGGCAAATCTATAGTCGAGATCAGTTACTCAACATGGTCTGGGAATACGATTACTGCGGAGATTCTCGTACTGTTGATACCCACATCAATCGTTTAAGGTCTAAGCTCGAAAGCCAGGTGGGACACAGTGACTTTATTCAGACCGTTAGAGGGGTGGGTTACAAATTCGAATTAAGTGGTCATTAAGAAATAGCTTAGTAAGTAAGCTTTGGCTGGCAATTGTACTTATAGTACTAGGGGTTTTTCTATTTTCCGTTGTGATACAAGCTCAGCAGATTACATCCTTAGTTTATAATCAACAAGCACGCTTTTTTATCAATGAGGCGGAAGAAGTCGTAATAATTTTCAACAAGTATGAAAACACAGAGAGAGCGGTTATCAACCAAAGATTGGATATTTTAACTAAAGTCTTAAGTGCCAATACTGTCATCATGGATACAGATGGGAACACTTTATACGGTCAAACGGCCAATGATCAATCACCGAGCAAATTACTTTTAGAGCCAAGTTTTAAAGAGCGAGTCCTTGGTGGTGAAAATATTGTATTCGCTGGCAAGATCGCTGAGGTCAATGAAGAGCTGTTTCTTGTGGCTGTCCCTATAAAAAAAGAGAACAAGGTTATTGGTTCGGTAATTATCTACAGCCCAATAGCAAGCATGAAACAGCATGTTAACAGTATTTTGGGAATTGCTCTTATAGGAGCATTGATAGGGATTGTTTTAGCTACCGTGTTAAGTATAGTTGTATCCCGAAAGATGATCCGTCCCCTTGCTAGAATGGAAGAAACAGCTCGCCGTATTACAGAAGGTGAGTTCGGTAGGCAAATTCAGGTTACCTCGGAAGACGAAGTGGGACGTCTTGCTCGATCGTTTAACCGTATGTCTACTCAGCTTAAAGAAAAAATTGAGGCTATCGAGAAACTTGATTGTTTAAGGCAGGAACTACTTTCCGATGTCTCACATGAGTTGCGCACTCCCTTAACGGTTATCCAGGGCTTTTCTGAGGCAGTGTTGGACGGGCTAGTCAAGTCGAAGGAACAGGAGCAACTCTATCTAAGAAACATTATTGACGAATCCGAGCGTCTCAGGCGCCTGGTGGACGATTTACTGGATTTAAAAGGAATGGAAGCCGCTAATACCTTTGATGAAATGGAATATGTGGTATTGAATAAACTCACTCAAATCACCGTTGAGCGTTTAAGACATATGGCTAATTCTAAGGAAATCAAATTAACGCTAACTGTACCAGAGCAAGCTATTACCGTGTGGGGAAATATTGATCGCCTCAAACAGGTTCTTACGAATTTATTGGACAATGCCATTAAACATTCAGAAGCAGGTGGTGCAGTGAGTGTTGTGTTGGGTATGGAGTATAATTGTACTTTTATATCTGTGGAAAATTCCGGTCCCGGCATTCCCAGGGAAGAACTCGAAAATATTTGGGAAAGGTTCTATAAGGTCGATAAATCCAGGTCGAGGCGTGGAACAGGAACGGGCTTAGGACTTTCTATAGTTAAAAAAATTGTGGAAATGCATGGCGGGAAAGTATCGGCGGAAAGCGAACCCGGTCATGGTGCCGTTTTTACCGTGTACTTGCCATCAACTGAAGAAGCTTAGTGATCAACATACCAGACTATTTAACAAAAATGTTAAGAATCTGTGACGTGGTCGTAAAATAACAACTCTCTATACTTTGCTTAACAACGTAGAAAGGAGGAAACAGAATGAAGTTATCTAAATTAGCCCAAGTACTTTTTATCGGTATTGCATTACTTACATAGGGGCACCTATTGCCTCAGCAGCGCCAGCCTATCCGCAAACATATTGGACAGCACAACCAGCAGATCCAAATCAAATTGGACAGCAGGCTCCCGGTTATGGCAACGGTTACGGCTGATGTGGTGGATCTGGATATTATCGTGGAATGTGGTAAATGCGTTTTGTCAAGTTATTAAAAACACGGGGAGGATCAATTAGGTTTCTCCGTGTTTTTCTATCTGAGAAAATAGCCCTATTTTATCTGAAATGTAAAAGGCTTTGGATTTATTAAAGTTTAAATCAATCTGGGTTAAGAGTTCGTCAAATAATGGAGGAAGATAAATTGAAAAATAAGGTACTAATGGCAGAACGATAACGATCGGATGAAACTAAAACAGGAGCTAGGGTCAATTTCGACCCCCTTCTTTTATAGCTTCATTATGATGATTCATTGCTAATCCCACTCTGAGTGCTCACTCAAATCTGTGGACAATTGGACTGGGGCTGATTCTTATAGTCATGCTCTTTCGTTATATCAATGGTTCCCTTGGTGACCCTTATTTAGCAACTGCCAGGGGTAAAGTGAACAGTGCAGGGTGGAATAGGAATTATGGATTTAGCATTCTCATTGATCACGGAAACGGAGTTATGACACGTTATGCCCATTCCTCGAAGCTTCTGGTTGCTGCAGGACAAACGGTTTCTCAGGGACAAACGATAGGACTGGTGGGTTCAACCGGACGTTCTATCGGGCCGCACCTTTATTTAGAGGTTATTGTCAAAGGGGATACAACCAATCCTTTGAACTTTTTGCATTAATACAAAACATCAAAAAATTTTCGAAAAGAATGGGTTGTTCCAAACAGATTGCTATTGAGAAAGCCCATTTTGTTGATATTCCAGCATTTCTAGCAGCCATAATGATTTCGGTTTCATTGCCGAACGCCTTCGATAGAAATCCGCTTTTTTCTGCCCATAACTTAACAAGTAAATGGACATGTCAGCGAGTTCGGTGGTCTTGAACTAGCAGAGGTGAAATTTGCCTGATAAAAATATTGACTTACACAGTAAAAAGCAATATACTGAAAAAGTAAACATATGAACACATGCTCATATGTTCAAGCGTGCGAATTTATCAGAAAAGAGGTATCGAGATGGTTGATAAAAGGCATGATGTTGATAGGTGCGATTGCAATGTAATACACGAGGAAATTGTAAATCAGGTCAAGGCCTACCCTTGGAAGAAAACTTGTATGACCTTGCAAAACTATTCAAAGTCTTCGGTGATTCAACAAGAATTAAAATACTTTGGGCTTTGGTCGAAGCTGAGATGTGTCTGTGACATTGCTGTTTTATCAAATATGACCCAATCGGCAATATCCCATCAGTTAAGAGTATTGAAGGGTGCAAGGCTGGTAAAAAATCCTAAAGACGAAAAAATTGTATTTTATTCTTTGGAAGATGAACAAATAAAACAAATATTCGACCAAGGAT
>DATMYU010000499.1:0-4810 GCA_035560775.1 Desulfosporosinus sp. | reverse complement strand
CAGCCCATTAGAGGTGCACGTTAATCTTGATTTTGAATCGGAAGCACACGCTGGGAAGCACACGCTGATAAAAAGGGCAAACAGTGGTTATACTCTATATTACCGTTGCAATCAGAAGGTATTCTAGAGAGACTTCCCCTGAAATAACGGCTAATCTATAATTAAATGAAGAGGTGTTTTTGGATGTTTGATGACAAGATTTTAACATGTAGAGACTGTGGTCAGGAATTCGTTTTCTCTGCCTCAGAACAGGAATTCTTTGCTGAGAAAGGGTTTACGAACGAGCCAGGGAGATGTCCTTCGTGCCGCGCAGCAAAAAAAGCACAAAACCAAGGATCCGGCGGATATAACAACAACCGTCAAGAACGCGAAATGTTTCCCGCCATCTGTGCTACATGCGGAAAAGATACGACAGTACCATTCCGACCATCCGGTGATAAGCCAGTGTATTGTAGGGAATGCTTCCACCCCGCTCCACGCAACAATTGGTAAACACTTTAACGAAAGCTTACCCAGTCATACGTTGACCGGGTAGGCTTTTTTTGTATACTATTTTGCTATTGCCAGAAGGAAATTAGGAGCTGGTCACTTAAATAAACTGAGGTATTCTGCGTAACCCTCATTTTCAAGTTCCTGTTTGGGTACAAAGCGCAGCGCCGCAGAATTGATGCAATAGCGCAAGCCTCCAGGGGCAGGACCGTCGTTAAAAACGTGACCTAGATGGGACTCAGCCTTTGTGCTCACAACTTCAGTCCTGTGCATTAAATGACTTAAATCATTCCTTTCTTGAACGACCTTTGGCTTAAGCGGCTTAGAAAAGCTAGGCCACCCACAACCCGAATCAAATTTATCCTGAGAACTAAAGAGTGGCTCTCCCGATATTAGATCAACGTAAATACCCTCTTCTTTATTATCCCAGTACTCATTCTTAAAGGCCGGTTCGGTACCCTTTTCTTGCGTCACTTCATATTGTATCTTTGTTAATTTGGATTTCAGAAGATCTTTCTCTTTTTCTTTACTCCAGTGTTCTTTTAGAAAAGCATCCCGGCCAGATCCTTGGCGGTACGCACGATATTTTAAAGGGTTTTTTCTATGATAGCCCTGATGGTATTCTTCTGCAGGGTAAAATTTTACAGCAGGAAGAATTTCCGTCACGATAGGACCATCAAACCTGCCGCTTTCCTCAAGGGCCTTTTTGGATTCTTGTGCTTCACGTTGTTGATCCTTATTATGATAAAAGATTGCGGTCTGATAGGATTGCCCCCTATCAAAAAACTGCCCCCCAGGGTTCGTCGGATCAATCTGCTGCCAAAAAATCTCCAACAGTTTTCTATATGAAAATAGTTCCGGGTCAAAGGTAATCTGCACCGCCTCATAATGCCCCGTCTCTTTCGAGCAGACATCCTCATACGTCGGATTTTCCAAAGTGCCACCAGTGTATCCAGACACTACTTTAATAATACCTGGTGTTTCTTCAAATGGTTTCACCATGCACCAGAAGCAACCCCCAGCAAAGGAAGCAAGTTGATATTCCTTATTATCCATAATTTTCTTTCATCCCCTTTCATCCTTCTAAAAGCATGACTTGTGCTCAGCTTGAAATCTATTTTTTACTGGTAAAGAAAACTTGGCTAGCGCCAAGCCTTCAGGCGCCGGCGTTCGCCTTAGTTGCACTTATGCTCCAGAAAGTATGCAACTGAAAGTTATACTTTCTGATTAGTATAAAGAAAACTTGGCTGGTGCCCGAAGACACTGTCTTCGCACGTATTAGCCATTCTGTCAGCCACAGGCGCCGGCGGTTCCTTCTCTCCATCCTTAGCTACAGGGACACTCGGCCATCCTTGGCCAGCGGCCGCCTAGTTGCGCTTATACCACCCGAATTATGCTACTCAAAAATTATACTTTCTGCCCTGGAATAAGCATTATTTCATTCATCAGTGCTGCCGCTTAAACGGCATGGAAGTCTGTATAGGTACAAAATAGCCTAACTTTCATTTTTGCTTTGCTTTATAAGCAATCGAGCCATGGGTATTGTCACAGAAAGGTTTGTTTTCTGATTCACCACAGCGACAAAGCGTGACCTGATTTCTGACCTCGTACTCAGAACCGTCAAACGATTCAATTGGAATACCGCCTTTTACCCAAATTGGGCCGCTAACCCCGCCATTGTATGAAGGATCTTCAACGATACCTATAGAGGGATCAAGCTTTTCTTCTATAGGCTGTCCTGTCCTATCCCAGGCGAGCAGTCTCCCCGCTGGACAGTCCCAAGCTCCTTGGATCGCGCTAGCACGAGATTTCGGGTTACCGGAGTCTTCGGCAAGTTCCCAAACTGAGCCATCTTCCCTATGACAAAACCGGGCATAGGCACAAAGCTCAGGAAGATCAGTAATAACAAGTTCTGGACCTACAATCATTTCTGCCCGTTTAATATATTGTTCTTTGCGAGCCGTTTCCGTACCATCAAATTCAATCTTCTTGTGCGCTCCGTCGCAGTAAGGAGCGTTCTTAGATTGTCCACAACGGCAAAGAGAATACTCTTCCTGTTTTTGATAACCTTCCTCCTCTTCCCATTTTACAGAACGACCTTCTTCATTGGCAATGATGGTTTGTTTGGTCATAGGAACATTACCCAATACAAGATATGGGCCATTTTTAACAATTTTTATTTTAGGGACACTCTTATCTTTGAACATTATTATTCCTCCCTTTATCCACTACATTCACACTCCTAATAAGCAATATTCCCTCAATAAAAAAGCTCGATAAACTTTTCATTCATTAACTGTAGGTTCCTGCTCTGAGAGCTTTAGTGGAGTATATAGCCATTATACATCTTAATTGTCATTTTCTCATCTTGCGTAGGACGAACAAGTATTTTGTCCGCAGTTCCAGCAATAAAAGCAAGGTATCAGTTCTCCTTCGAGAACTGATACCTTGCTAAAATGGACGGCTTGCCAAGTTCTTCTAGCAAGCTCTATTTTAATCACTTCATTTAATAAACCCCCTGGGATGATTTCTATGCCAGTTCCAAGCTGACTCAATAATCTGACCCAAACTATTAAATTGCGGTTTCCACCCTAACTCGTCCTGCGCCTTTTCTGAAGAAGCAATCAAAACGGCAGGATCACCCGCTCGACGAGGGGTTACCTGAATAGGAATCGAATGTCCTGTGATTTCTCTTGCCTTTTCAACAACCTCTCTAACTGAAAAGCCCTCTCCATTGCCCAGATTATAAACTGCACTTATAGGGCTATGCTTTGTGTCCCTAAGTCGCTGTAGCGCAAGCCAATGGGCATTCGCTAAATCCGTGACATGAATATAGTCGCGAACACACGTCCCATCTTTTGTAGGATAATCGTCTCCATAAATTGAGAGAACATCCCGCTGTCCTAAGGCCACTTGCAGGGTAATCGGAATCAGATGACTTTCCGGCTGATGATCTTCCCCAATGTGCCCGTTCTCATGTGCTCCAGCAGCGTTAAAATAACGCAATGCAACATATTTAATCCCATATGCTTGATCAGACCATTTCAGCATATTTTCAATAGCGAGCTTGGTCTCTCCATATGGATTTGTCGGCTCTTTCCGATCCGTCTCCCTTATGGGAATACTTTCCGGTTCCCCATACGTTGCAGCTGTTGAAGAAAACACGATTTGTTTAACGCCATACTTTTCCATACCCACAAGTAATCTCTGAGCAGTAATCAGATTGTTATCATAATATTTGAGCGGTTCTTGAACACTCTCTCCGACTAAGGAATCTGCAGCGAAATGGATCACCGCCTTAATGTCGTGACTCGAAAATACTCTGTCAAGCACCTCTGAATTGCGAATATCCCCTTGGTAAAAGGTTCCTCCAAGCACTGCATCGCGGTGGCCTTTTTCCAAGTTATCTAAAACGATAACCTCTTCGCCCTTGGCGATAAATTCTGCAACAGTATGGCTGCCGATATAACCAGCCCCGCCTGTAACTAAAACTGACATAGATTTTCATCTCCCATTTTATTCTATTATTTAGAACGATTCTGTCGTTGTGTCGCCACTACAAGTCCACCCCAGTCGCCTATTTAATTCTGCGCAAATTAGTTTGTTTTTTTACCCCTGATAAAGGATGCAATTTTGAGGTTTCCCGCCTCGAATCCTGTCCTCTCTGCAACTTGAGACGACGTCTCCCTGACCAAAATCCAAATAATAATACAATCCCCAAAGCAGCAATTTGCGTGAAATATCCCATAATTACTCACCCTTCTGTCTCTTTCAATTCGTTATCATTCAAGTAATTTGGCCTGTTTATTGAGCAACATTTATTGTTCTTTTGTCTCCATCTTCATGAATATTTAATAATCAGCCCTTAATTATAACATACTTCTAAGAATCTTAGTTTTACTTAGCTTATGCCAGGAATAAAGAATTAAGGCCCTCTTCGACTCAAACGATTTTAATCGCAATATCCCTTTTTACGTAATTTTGTTATATGTTCTTTCAAAATACCTTCTAAATCTATGCCGTGTTGCTCTTCTAGGACAAACATCATTGTGACAGCCGTCTGAGCCACGTCCACCAATTCTCGGGCCACCATCTGCATGGCTTCTTCTTCTTCTAGCCGTTGACGCTCTCCACTAAGTCCCCTTAGTTTGCCAATTGCCTGAGCCAACTCTCCGGATTCTTCCATAATCTTCAAGGCGGTGCTTTCTAAGGAAGGGCTTAGGCGGTTCAAGCGAGGAAGTGTCACGGTTTTAGTAACGAGCAGGGCTTCTCTTAATTCGTTTTTTGTCATTGTACTAATTACCTCAGTTCCTAACAATTA
>DATMYU010000498.1:0-5354 GCA_035560775.1 Desulfosporosinus sp. | reverse complement strand
ATTATAGTGTAACGGTAGTACTCGTCTGCTTATTCGTGATCGGTGGTTTGATCTGGAAAGAGCCTACTCACTTGAAGGCAGAAGCAGAACATATTCCAGTTGTTCGTACTACTGTGATTGGTGGTATTAATTCAACAGAAGCCTATACTTATTCCGGAGAAGTACGTGGCCGTTATGAAAGTCAGTTGGCTTTTCAAGTTAATGGGAAAATCATCAGACGAAATGTGGAATTAGGTAGTGTCGTTCAAGCCGGCGATGTGTTAATGCAAATTGACGCCAAAGATATTCAGCAAACAGTAAACAATACTTCGGCGCAGGTGTATTCGGCTCAATCACAGCTTGGTTTAGCGGAAAGCAATCTCAAACGCTATCGGCAACTTTTAGAACGAGGCGCCGTTAGTCAAGCTGAATATGATCAGTATAGCAATGCCTATAACGTTGCCGTTGCAGGCGTCCAGCAGGCTTCGTCGCAATACTCGCAAGGCACCAACCAATTAGATTACAGCTTGTTACGCGCTGATCACGCTGGAATTGTTTCTAGTATCAGCGCAGAAATAGGACAAGTAGTTACATCTGGTCAAAGCGTTGTTACCGTGATACAAAATGGTGAACGAGAAGTAGAAATCAACGTTCCCGAAAATCGTATTGAAGAATTGCGCAAAGGTGGATCAATCAAAGTTTCTTTTTGGGCTTTGCCAGGAGTAACGCTCGACGGAAAAATCAGAGAAATCGCGCCTATGGCAGATCAGATTACTCGTACATTTAAAGTACGTATCAGCGTAATAAACCCACCAGAAGAGATAAAATTAGGGATGACTGCAGCGGTTATCGTAGTAGGTAGTAGTACGCAGGCAACAGTAAGTATTCCGTTAGCCTCAGTTTACCAAGATGGTGATACACCCAAAGTATGGTTGCTGAAAGGGGATGTACTCACACTATGTCCGATTCAAACTGCTAACTTCGGTAATGGAACCATCCAAGTTCTCAGTGGACTGCAGCCAGGGGACCGCATTGTAATAGCGGGCGTGCATAAATTAAAAGAGGGCCAAAAGGTTCAAGTTGGTGGTGATTCTCTGTGAAGAATTTCAACCTAACTGCCTGGGCACTCAATCATAAACATTTCCTCTATTTTTTTATGGCACTCTTTTTCATGATGGGCATTGTATCCTATCAGAAATTAGGCCGTATGGAAGATCCTGATTTTACGATCAAACAAATGGTGGTCACTGTCGCATGGCCTGGTGCTACTGCGCGTCAAATGGAAGAACAAGTTACCGATAAAATTGAAAAAAAACTGCAGGATTTACCGGGTTTAGATTATCTGAAAAGCTATTCCACGCCTGGGTATAGCGTTATTTATGTTAATGCCAAGGATACCGTTCCGAAAGAACAAATTCGTGGCAAATGGGTCGAAGCGCGCAACATGGTAAATGATATCGCGAGTACATTGCCTACAGGAGTAGTACCGCCTCAATTTAATGATCGGTTCGACGAGGTATATGGCGTTGTCTATGCGCTTACGGGTGATGGTTATACTTATGAAGAAATGCGGGAAAAAGCAGAAAAAATTCGACGAATTTTACTCAGCGTTCCTAGTGTAAAAAAAGTGAATGTACTTGGTGTACAGACAGAAAAAATATATGTTGAAATAGAAAATAATAAACTAGCACAACTAGGACTGGACCCCAGTTTAATTACCTCCACCATGCAAGCACAAAATGCTATGTCAGCCGCAGGTATGTTTGAGACCTCGACGGATAATGTTTATTTAAGGATCACCGGTATGGTTGAAAATTTAGATGACATTCGTACGATTCCCATTCAAGCCAATGGGCGTACTTTCCGTTTAGGTGACATTGCAAAAATAAGCCGCGCTTACGCGGAACCTACCGATCCAAAATTTTATTATAATGGTGAACCGGCAATCGGTATTTCATTGGCCATGGAAAATGGTGGTAATGTTCTTGTGTTGGGAACAGCGCTTGAAAAGACTATTACACAAATAAAAAAAGAGCTACCTGAGGGTCTTGAAATTCATCAAACTGTCAATCAGCCTAAAATAGTAGAAACCTCGATTGATGAGTTCGTGGAATCATTGGCGGAAGCTATTGTGATAGTGCTTATTGTTAGCTTTCTCAGTTTGGGGAAACGATCTGGTTTCATTGTCGCGCTTTGTATCCCCTTGGTTATTGCTATCGTATTTACATGTATGAGCCTGATGGGCATTGATCTTCACAGAATATCTCTTGGCGCTCTCATCATTGCATTAGGTCTGCTCGTGGATGATGCAATTATTACCATTGAAACAATGGTTGTCAAATTAGAACAAGGCTGGAGTCGGTTTGATGCGGCTTGTTTTGCCTACACTTCAACTGCCTATCCACGTTTTACTGGCGCGCTTGTAACGTGTGCCGGATTTATTCCCGTCGGATTTGCCAAAGGCAGTGCTTCTGAGTTTACTGGCGCACTTTTTCCGGTCATCACCATCGCCTTACTTGCCTCGTGGCTTGTAGCTGGCACAGCAACGCCATTACTAGGCTACCTCTTTATCACCGTTAAGCCGCATGGGGAAGGTGAAATTGAATATGATCTGTATGACACCAAGTTTTATCGTAATTTCAAACAGGCGTTGACTTGGTGCTTATATCACCGAAAAACGATCTTAATTGCCACTGTGGCCAGCTTTGTTGGTGCCATTGGTTTGTTTGGTCTAGTCAAAATGGAATTTTTCCCTGCCTCCACTCGACCAGAATTAATTGTGCAATTAAAATTACAAGAAGGTGCTTCTGTTTCAAATACAGATGAAGTAGCCCGTAGGTTTGCCCAAAAGCTAACCGAAGAATCAGAAATATCCTATTATACTTATCATGTAGGCGAGGGAGCCCCACGTTTTGTTTTAAGTTTTGAACCTACATTTAATAAGCCTAATTTCTCTGAATTTATCATTGTTGCTAAAGATGACAAAGCAAGAGATCGATTAGAAACTAAAATCAGCAAGCTCATGAATGATGAATTTCCAGATGTTTTGGTACATACAAAAGTAATTAGTAATGGACCGGCAGCGGATTATCCCGTTATGATACGCGTAAAAGGTTACGATCATGACAAAGTGAGGGAGATCGCCAAACAGGTAGAAACTATTATGGCCGCCAATCCTAGCGTGAAAAATGTAAATCTCAATTGGTATGAGAAAAGTAAAATCATGCATTTAGCGATCGATCAGGACAAAGCGCGTAAATTAGGTGTCACTTCTCAGTCGATAGCTACTTCCCTGCAAACGCAGCTATCGGGCACCTCTATTTCTGAATTCAGGGAAACTGATAAGACGGTCAACATGGTGTTTCAATTTTATGCCCAAGATAGAACTGATCCTTCGCATTTGAAAGACCATAATGTACATATTGGCAACGGTAAATATGTACCACTCGACCAGATCGCCAAAATCACTTTTGAAGCAGAAGAAGGCTTAATTTATCGGCGTGATTTGAAACCGATGGTTATCGTGCAGGCCGAAACAAAACCGGGTGTAACGGGTGATGATGTTGCCGTGAAAATATATAATGATCTAGCGGAACTTCGGGCCAAGTTACCTCTTGGGTACGCCATTGAATATGACGGTTCAAAAGAATCTAGTATCAAAGCGGCTAAATTTATTTCTGAGCCTGTGCCAGCAATGATCATTGTCATTATGATTCTTTTAATGATTCAATTGCAAAATATACCTAAAATGGTGTTGACTTTGCTTACAGCACCCCTGGGTATCATCGGTGTAGCGATTGGTTTATTGCTAACCAATAGTCCCATGGGTTTTGTAGTACAGTTGGGTATTTTGGCTTTATTTGGAATCATTATGCGCAATACGATTATTTTGATGGATCAAATTGACCAATTGCTTGAAGCGGGTGAATCACTCTGGGATGCTATTATTAATGCTACCGTCATTCGACTTCGCCCTATTTTATTGACTGCATCAGCGGCAATTTTAGCAATGATTCCGTTAGTGTCTAGTATTTTCTGGGGTCCGATGGCTGTGGCGATTGCGGCAGGATTACTAGGTGCCACCGTATTAACTCTTTTAGTACTGCCAGTAATGTATGCTTCTTGGTATAAGGTTCAACCAAGTATTCCTCTGGAATACGAAGATTATGAAGAACACGAAAAATAATATCTCCTTCATATTTGAATGTCCAGGGTAGTTTGAACCACGGTTCCAGTAAGTGATAGCCAGCGTTCCGGAGCTTTAGAGCCACCCTTCCGGTCCAAAGAACCACTGGTTAAAAATTCTTTTAAAATGCATTTAAATGCTAAATCATAGCACAGATACATTTTAGGGAGGCTTCCAAATGAGAAGTATAGAGAAATTCTCCGGTTGCATAGCCGAGGGATCAGCGGATGCAGCATAGCCACCAGTTGTGAATGTTTGCGAAACACGCTGGCTAAGGTTTTTGAGAGCGCAACCCAACTGAGTATCAATTGGCCGCTGAAGTCAGAAAGGTCAGATGGGAAGTTGGAATTACTGCTATTAAACTATATACGCCGAATACCAGTTTCAAGAGCGTAAAAACCATCTTCTCTACGGGGCAGGACACTCTTGCAGATGCCGGTTTAGATCGCATTGTTTATGATTCTTATACCATCGAAATTTATAATGAGGAAAACGAGTTTTCTAACGAGAGAGATCTACGGAATTAAAGAGTGGCTTCCCAGATTAGAGCCGGTGGCTCTGATCAAACGGAACGGTGGCACTGCTTTTCCGGACGAGTGGCTCTCGCTCACCGGAATTGCGCTTCCGCCGCATCGGTATATGCAATATTTTCTTTCTATCTTCGTGTTTGTGCGTTTTTACTCCGAAAAAATTATTATTTCCGATATGCTAAAAAACCATGTACGAGTCAGTATGATGAAAAGGAAGTGGATAATAATGGAAGTGTCGTATAAAAAAATTTTGGTGCCCGTTGACGGCTCGAAAAATTCATTTGTTTCTTTGAAACATGCGGTTAGAATGGCGCGTTCTTTTGATGGAGAAATCAGCATTTTGTATGTATCGGCTTTATCTCAGCAAGTACCATCCTACGAACAAGTTAAAGGGCATAAGATTGCAGCAGATTCATCTACAGATCCTGCGAATTTTGCTAAAACAATTATTACCGAAGCGTTAAAACATGTTCCAGAAGGAATTCGAGTGCAAACCTATAACGAAATTGGTGAGCCGCGCATCGTTATTACCGAATTTGCACAAAAAAACAAATACGATATGATAGTTATCGGTAGTCGAGGCTTAGGAACTATTGAAAGGTTACTGATCGGTAGTGTTAGTAGCTACGTTGTCAAGCACGCTACATGTCCTGTTTTGG
>DATMYU010000497.1:0-7785 GCA_035560775.1 Desulfosporosinus sp. | reverse complement strand
GGGGATAAACTATCTGTTTGATAATCTAGTTTGGGCAAGAGCCTTCTTATCGACTGCATTGCTGCCTCACGGCAAAGCGCTCGCAAATCGGCTCCAACGAAACCGATAGTAAGCTCAGAAATTATGTCCATGTCTACTTCTTTGGTCAGAGGCATACCGCGGGAGTGAATCTGAAGTATTTCCAGTCTTCCCGCTCGGTTCGGCACCCCGATGGTTATCTCCCGATCAAAGCGACCAGGCCTACGTAGTGCATCGTCCAAGACATCCGGAATATTGGTGGCTCCAATAACAATAATCCGTCCCCGGTCCTGCAGCCCGTCCATTAGAGCCAGAAGTTGGGCCACCACCCGTTTCTCCACTTCCCCTGTAACATTTTGTCTTTTGGGAGCAATTGCGTCTATTTCATCTAAAAAAATAATGCTAGGCTCTCGTCTAGCTGCAGTTTCAAAGATTTCCCTAAGCGCAGCTTCACTTTCACCATAATACTTATTAATAATCTCCGGTCCGTTCAGATGTATGAAATGAGCATTAACCTCGCTCGCCACTGCTCTTGCTATGAGAGTTTTACCAGTACCCGGTGGGCCGCTTAATAAGACACCTCGGGGGGGATCTATTCCCAGGCGATCAAAAAGAGTGGGGAATTTCAAGGGTAGTTCAATCATTTCCCTGATGCGCTGTAATTCTTTATGCAAACTTCCAATGTCCTCGTAACGTACTGACATGCCTGCGCCCGAGGGGACGTCGCCATTATTTTGGAGGATTACTTTGGTATCCTTTCCTGGCAATACCACACCATCCGGGATCGTATTAATGACTTCGTACTCTTGAGCCTTCAGACCAAGCAATGAAATTCTAATAATATTTCCCCGCTTAAAGGCTAGCCCCTGAATGTCATGCAAAATCTGTTCACTAGTTACAGCCAATCGATCTCCTTGAGGGTGTAACACTACCTCCTGAGCGCTGGGAGCCTCTACCTTAGAGATAATGACTTTATCACCCAATGCTGCTCCTGAGTTTTCCCTGAGAATGCCGTCAATCTGGATCAACCGTTTACCCCTGCGCTCCTCGTAAGCAGGCATGACTCTAGCCGCTGCCTGTTTTTGCCCGCTGATCAAAATGATATCTCCAACTTTAACGCCAATGACCTGCATATCCACCGGGTCAATTCTGGCAATACCTCTACCCATATCCTTAGTTAAAGACTCTGAAACTTTTAACTGAATATCTTCTTTTACCGCCCCCGCCCTCACTAATTCCCCTCCAATAGATGTTTCTTTCGTATCGTGATTTCCAGGATACCCTCCTTATACTGATAGATGATGGTCTTTTCATCGACTGAACAAGGTAGAGAAATCGTTGCTCGATAATTTTGCACACCGAAAGCAGAGAATTCAAGACAACTGCCACCGGTTTGTATTTGTATTTGATTCTCTTCAATATCAGGCAATTCAGAAATTACTCGGATGTAATCCTCCTCATCGAAAACATTAGTTATGGGTTCCAGTGTCCTTTTGTTTTTAAACGCGTCTTTTAGTTCACCAATCTTCACATTATAACTACACGCTACTTTTAATTTTGCGCTATTGTTTGACCCAAGTTGCTCTCTTTTATGAATAGTAGAACTTTGTTCATCACCCTTTTGTACTGTATCCAATAAACCACCTAGTCCTCTTAATAAATCTCCCAGGTTCAAACCAAAGGATAGCTCTCCTCTTTTCACAATTATCCCCCAATCTCAGCAACCGTAAATTATTTTCTGTAGTCATCACCCAGTCTTCTAACACCACTAGGTAATCATTTTTAGCGCAAGTAAAAACGTCACCTTATCTTGTCTTACCAAACTATATTCGACGATCATTTTGTTATGCTAAGTTTTGCTAAGTTAGGAAAAATTACAGGTGTGGATGATTATTTCAATTGTGTAAAGAAAAAACGGGTCGAGTTTAGTACTCAGCCCGTTTTTTTACTCTGCAAGAATGCTATTTTACTCTCATAGATTTATGGGTATCTCTCAAACGCAACCACCCAGAATAATTTTCACAACTTTCCGGCTAACGTTTTGGACCATGTATTCTGACGGTGGATCCCAGTCCCACCCCTGACTTAAAACCGTTTTCACAGCCTGTAATATGGCTTCCGGCTCACATCCTGCAATCAGGTTACTCCCTGACTCTAAAGTTTCCGGTCGTTCAGTCACATCACGCAGCGTTACATTCGGGATTTTGAAGAGACAACACTCCTCCTGAACGGTTCCGCTATCACTCAAAACACAGTATGCATTTTGCTCCAAGCACACAAAATCAAACAACCCTAAAGGTTCTACGACCTGAATGCCGGTTCCTGCAAAGGTTCTATTTTGCCTCTCCAACTGGGAACGGGTGCGCGGATGTAGACTGCAAATGAGGGGCATCCCGTATTCAACGGATAACCTATGCAGGGCGGTAATAAATTTGGACAGACGTTGCTCTTCGTCAACATTTTCAGCCCGGTGTAAGGTCACTAGGAAATAGCCTTTGGATACCACTCCCATCGCCTTTTGAGCTTGGCTTTGACCAATTCTATCTGAATAATGACGAAGGACCTCACCAATCGGGTTACCCGTAACGTAAATACGTTTTCCCTCGATCCCTTCCTTAAGCAAATTAGCCCGACTACGTTCCGTGTATGGCAATAGTATATCACTGCAATGATCAACCACTCGACGGTTAATCTCCTCTGGCACTCGGTCATCATAGCAACGGTTACCCGCCTCCATATGGTAAACCGGAATTCGCAGCCGTTTGGCGACCATCGCCGCCAAGGCACTATTGGTATCTCCTAAAATAAGCAGGCGATCCGGCTTTTCCTTGAGCATCACCTGCTCACATCCGTGGAGTATTTCTCCAATTTGACCCATTATGGTAGAGGACCTACAATCGAGCAAATAATCTGGAGAGCGTAGCTTCAACTCAGTAAAAAATATATCGCTTAATGTCCGATCAAAATTCTGACCGGTATGCACGAGAATATGCTCACAAAGATTATCTAAGAGAGGGATGATCCGGCTTAAGCGTATGATTTCCGGACGAGTACCCAATATGGTCATTATCTTCATCACTGAAGTTCCTTTCTAGTTTTTTAACCTTTCGATGAATTCTATACTTCACTTAACCACTCGGGGAAAAGTCGTTTAGCCCTCTCTCTAACGATAATAGAACACTCTTCATTGGGATTATTACTCATATTTTCACCATGCCAGCGATACGCCAGCAGGTGTTCCCCCAGAAATCCACAGGAATAATGACGAAGAAAACGCATCCACAGGTCATAATCATGAGCTTGAGACAGACTTTCATCGAAATTTCCTATTTCTTGTAACGCAGAACTTCTCATCATCACGGAAGATCCGTTGATAAAACAACCTTCCATGAGCTTCGTCACCATTTCCTGTTTGTTAGGAAAATAAGCTGAATTCACATCATATTGCTTTGTGCCGTTGGCATCAATAACTATAAAGCTCGTGTAGCTAAAACCCAAGCTCGGATCACTCTCCATCAATCCAAGCTGTTTAGATACTTTATCTTCTAAAAACATGTCATCTGCACTTAACCAGCAAATGTATTTACCGGTTGCCAGAGATAACCCGAGATTTAAGGCACTAGGTGTTCCCCCATTTTCTTTATAAGCATAGTTAACTTTTGAACGATAGGGCTTTACTAGTTCAGCTGTTCCATCTTTGGAGCCATCATCGATCACTAAAACCTCAATATTTGGATAGCTCTGATTAATAATACTTTCCAACGCATAAGGGAGATACCGGGCGTGATTGTACGTGGGGACGACGACACTAACTTTAGGTGATAGCATTAGCGATCCCCCCGGTAGATCTTTTTCATCCACTCCACAGTTATCGGTAATCCTTCTTCTAGCCTCACCTTCGGGTCATGCCCTAGATCGGCCGTAGCTTTACGAATATCCGGTCGTTTACTGACCGTATTATGCTTGTCTTCCGGAAGATAATTGACTAATTTCGGATCACCCCCCGTATATTTAAGCACTAAATCGCTTAAATTTTTGACACTGCGGTATTCTGTTCCACCGACATTATAAACTTCACCTGGTTTAAAATTATCACTGACATTGGCTATAGTCGGGATTAAGTCATCGACATACATAAAGACACGGTAGTATCCTTCAAAAACATCATAAGGTATCCCCTTTAACGCTCGATAGACAAAGAGGCAAATAACACTACGATAGGGATGATAATATTCCCCAGGACCGTAGGCGTTGAACAAACGCAGTCTGACAATAGGAGACTGGTATTTATTTTCAAAATTCATGATTTGGACTTCATTGGCCCACTTACTCAAGGCATAGTCGTTATGCTGAATAATGGTCTTTTTTAAAGGTAAATCTTCGGTCAAAAGGGGTTCAGCTGCTTCTCCGTAGATTTCGGAGGAGCTTGTAAATATCAGTTTAAATCCTTTCTTCAATTGCCATTCTAAAACGTTACGCGTTCCAATTACATTGGTCTTCCAAAGTTTGTCATAATAATGTTCTCCATTAATTCGGCCAAATTCAGCAGCTAAAAGATAGACATAATCATAGCTTTGCTCAAAAACACGTTCCAACTGACGATATTCAGCTATATCTGCCCTTATATACTTATCCTCGGGATGGTGTTGTAAATCAACTTCCCAAACCTCATGTCCCCGATTTTGCAGTACTTCAACTAATCGCGAACCTAGCGTTCCTTTACTCCCGATTACTAACATTTTGGCCATCTTATTTGCTCCTTTTCCCACTAATTATTACTATCTATTGTTCACATTATTTGAGTTCTAAGGCCTTTTGCCGCTCTACCACTACCCTGTCCGCCTGCTTTTCTTGCCCCTGATCGGCCTCATCATTAGACCTAAATCCCGCACCACTAAGTTCCTCAGCGGTAAATAAGGGATCTTCAACCCAGACAGTATTCCCGGCCTCCTCTAACGCTCTGACCAAATCAACCCCTCTGCTATGCTTAAGATCCTTAACCCCAGTTTTGAAGCTCAAACCTCGGACTAAGACTTGCTTACCACTGCCCACCTGTTTCACGATCCTATCTCGATAGTCTCTATCGGACTTTTCCGCCCCTTCTAATAAGGTCGAGTGACAAACCGTTCGTAAAAAACTCATATCCTTAGGCAAACACTCTCCGCCAATGCCCCAGTCGGTACTTAGTAGTTCGACATTATTCTTACTATTGACGGCCAGTCTTAGATCGTCATAATCTATTCCCTGATCAACACAATAGCTGTATATTTCCTGAGCAAAAGCTACATCAACATAACGCTTGACATTCTCAACCAGCTTAGAAAGCTCAGCCACTCGAACATCGGAAACTTCAACTAAAAGGGGAACCAGCGGTGTATAAAATTGACGTCCCTTTTCTAGACAGGCTTTTGTAAAGGATCCCATCACCCGAGGGGTATCACAAACGGTTTTATCAACCCCAAACATAACTCTATGAGGCACATGGATCAGAAAAATATCAATTCCTAACTTAAACCCTTTTTTCTCCAAAAATTCACGTACACGCTTCATTGTTCCTAGAGGCAACGTCGATTCAATGGATATTAAAGAGCCCGGACAGATGATCATCTGGTCTAAGGCTGCAAATAAATTTTGCCCCGTATTACCAGTTGAAGGAGCCATTAACCAAACATCAATCCCAGTTAAAGCTCTATAATCCGAGGTCACTCGATGACCTTGGCGTCGTAATTCGTTGACCCTACTCTCATTCACATCCACCCCTGTGACACTCCCTGAGAATTTATGACAAAGGTAAGTGAAAAGATTAAAGCCGATATTACCTAAACCAACGACACAAATTTTCATTTTAAGATCCATCCTCCCCAAATCTCATCTCTATAAGGTATGGAAGTCCACCTAATATTGACACTACAACGTTATTAAAGGTTTCTTTCCTGAGATAAATAAAAAGGTCATATCGATCAAAATATCTTTTTCAGTTTCCACTAGGTTGTAGGCTTCTTTAAACTGTTTTGAAGCCTGCGAATGGAGTCTGTAAATTTCGTTTTGCGTAAGTTCTGGTAATCCGCTATGCCCCAACCAATTACTTACACTTACTTGAGGGACAACAAACGTTTCCTCTCTAATTTCTACAAAACTAGCTTGCGTTAATAATTCACGTAAATCCTCAGCTAAGAAACAATGTCTTACTTCTTTTAGAGAAAAAATCGCTTGATAATCTGGTAATAACGCTGGCAAAGGAGGTATCCCTTCACAAATCACGACCTCACCACCTAGCCTCAAAACCCGAAATATCTCAGCCATGGCCTTTGGCAAATCGCTTATTATATGATGCAAGACCATCCTCGCAATGACTTTATGGTATACTCCCTCCTGATAAGGCAAAGCCCGTAGATCGGCTTGCGCTAAATTTAAGTCCGGATGCAGTTTTCTAGCCTTTTCTATCATAGCCAGCGAAGAATCAATAGCGGTCACTTTAACAAGCCGTTCTTGAAGTGCAGCAGCAACTAACCCCGTACCCGTACCCACGTCTAACACTTCATTTTCCTGTTTCAAATTGGCAAAAGACAATAGCCTTTCCAGCATCACCCGATCATTAGCCCATTGGAGTTGGGTATACCCATCCGCTCGTTTCTGACTAAAGAATTCGAAAATATCAGGAAGTGTTGTGTCAACGTGAGCAGGGATAATTAACCCAAGCGCCTGCAAAATGATTGGGTAGACCTGAAGATAATTAATATCGTAATAATAATCACTTTTAAGCTGTGGTCCGCGAAAAACATAAAACCCAACATCCGAATGGACGCCCGTGGCTAGGCTCTGATTTGTCCAAGGTGTTACGTAGGTACCGTCAGGCAAAATACGCTCAACACCTTGATAATCTCCAATCATCGCGCTCGCCCGTTCCTTGGGATCGAAAACTTTTGCTGTTGCTTGCATCCCATGATCCGAAATAAAAAGTACGGATTCTGGTTCACAATCCCTAATTACTTCACCGACGAAACGATCTAACGCTCGATAGGTTTGGAGTGCTACAGGTAAACAGGCGGGATGTTGGGTAAAATGTCCGAAAAGATCAAGGTCTGTAGTGTAATAAAACAAAACATCAACCGGATATGACGTATATAATTGCTGAATCTTTTCTCGATACCAGCCTAATTTATGAGTTAGATGCGCTGGATAATCTGCGTAATAGTTTTCCTCCAAGATTCCCTGCAACTTTTCTACGGGGGCCGAAGCAAAGGGTTCCCTAATTCCATAAGCGGAAATAGGCGGAGGTAATAAATCCCCAGGATATCCTGCCGTCAAAAGATCCTTTAAATTGGCTGGAAACGTATAATCATTGCCTAACCTAGGTTTGCCACTCCAAAAAAAACCATCAACGACTGGAGGCGGATAGGTATACAACCCCTCAATCATTCCAAAACTTAAGCTTTGTTGGTTAAGTGTATTCCATAAATAATGGGGTGCTGTTAAATTAACCGGTTGATTAGCCTTTGGGTTGCTTAACCGCAAGTACTGAACCCCATGTTTATCGGGTTTTAAGCCCGTATAGAAAGATGTCCAAATATCACAAGAGTAAAATAGGCTCTGTACCCGACCATAGGCCCCTTGGCTACACATCTTATCTAAGTTCGGTAGAATATCACGATGGTGCAAGATAATTTCGGGATCTGCCGCATCAATTCCGAAAATCAACAATTTCAAATTAGACAACTCCTTCTGGTTGGCTATCCAACCACCTCTACAGTTAATTCCATCTTATTC
>DATMYU010000496.1:0-4756 GCA_035560775.1 Desulfosporosinus sp. | reverse complement strand
GAGACAGATAATAAGGACCAACAATTCTCAGGTGGAGCACGATTTGAAGAGTATTAATATTCCTGTTCCTATACGCAAGACGCAACCCCGGCGAAGGCTACGACCTACTAATAAGCTGTGTTATGGATACGGCAGTCTATTCTTTACGTGACAAGTTAGGGAATGGTTCAGATCTGAGGACTTTCGAATCACCTTATATTCCGATCTAACATTTCTACATTTTCCTCTCATCTCCTCCCAAGATAGCAATAATAATCCAATAAAAAGCAAAAAAGCCAGACCGTTTCACAAAAACGATCTGGCTCATATGTTCCCACTAACACCCCGTTACTATAATATTGTGTACCCCATGTCAAGGACAATTTGGGTTTTTGGAATTCCAATCAAAAGGTATTTATGCTATACTAACGGTGCTTTACCACAAGGGAGGATAGGGAAACGCTGAGGAGCGACCCGAGCGCCCGTGTGGGTTTACAAGGGAGGCGATGCGTATCAGCACCGCTTCTTTTTATTGCAGACAAATACTGCCTCCCTGGAAACCAAGCGAAAAACCTCGGGGTGTGGGGCAGAGCCCCACCTTCATTCTTCACCTTTTGCTTTTGATATTGTTAAAGGGTATTCTCCTGTAACGAGATACTTGTAATACTCCCTTGGAGCCAATCTTGCCAAATCCCATTGGTATCGCTCGATGTTGTAATAATAAGTCCAGTCGCTGATAACCTGGTGAATTCCTTCAAATGTAGTGCATTGAGAAATGTCAATTTCATCTTTCATGTGACCGTAAAAGGATTCCTGCGGAGCGTTATCCCAACAATACTAGGACTTACATCCAAAACATAAGGATTTGCTCGGAGGTGATTCATATCTTCTTTAGTAAATTTCTTGTTCGCCATGCGGTAGTCCTCCAATTCAGTTCAGTTCAGTTTTATTGTAATACCTGTCTGAATTGGAGTCAAAAACCACTATTGTCCGAGGTTAAGGGTTTCAAAAATCCGCCTGTCCAAAATGAAGGGTTTTGAAAACCCCTGCTGTCCGTTTTCTAGGGTACATTTTATAAAAAGACTATACCATTTCTCAAACCCGCTCATACCAAGCCTTTCAGCTCAAGGCACATATAGCACTACCACGCACTCCACGTGCATCGTCCACGGAAACATATCAACCGGCTGCACGCTGTCAACTCTATATCCACCCTGATTTAGAACAGCGAGATCCCGAGCCAGGGTTCCTGGGTCGCAGGACACATAGATGATACGCTGGGGCTTCAGCTCAAGTAAGCGTTGCACGACAATCGGATCCATTCCGGTTCTGGGTGGATCTAAGACAACGACATCGGGCTGCTCATCTATCTTCATCATCCGCGACTCGACTTTCCCCATGAGAAATTCAACGTGGCCGACAGCATTATTGCTGACTGCGTTTTGGATAGCATCCTCAACGGCATACGGATTTTCCTCGATGCCTGTGACCTTCTGGGCCTTTAAGGCCAGAGCTAAAGCGAGAGTCCCAATCCCAGAGTATAGATCCCAGACAATTTCGTTTCCCTTCAGGGCAGCCATCTCCAAAACATGAGAGTAAAGGACGTCTGTTTGAAGCGAATTGATTTGCAAAAATGACAAGGGAGAAACGTCAAAGGTCATATCCAGAATCGTTTGGCTGAAGCCTTCCTCTCCCCACACCAGGGCTAAGTTGCCTTCCGAATCGGTTCCCCAAACAGAACGAACCCCTTCCTTAAATAGTGCCTCAAAGAATTCCGGATTATCTTCGGCCGATAAGGCTTTAGTAGGCGGCCCTTCTAAGAGTATGGATCCTTCGCCTCTTGTGTTCTCTCGAAAGGTTAAGGTGTGTATTTCCTCAAACCCATCGGTCAGAAATTTCTCAGCTAGTCGAACCCAGCGATTCATTCGCTCACTTAACAGAAGACAATCTGAAAAATGGATAATTTCCTTGGATTTTTCCTTGTAATAGCCAAGTTTGCCGGTTGGTACACGGTGGAGACGCGCCTTATTGCGATAACGCCATGGCACGGGTGTCCCGATAATGGGCTTAACCTGAACACTTATTTTCCCAATTCTTGCGAGTGCATCCTCTACCCAACGTTGCTTCCAGAGCAAGGTCTCTTCATAAGTCGTATGCTGTAACTGGCAACCGCCGCACTGTTCAAAGACAGAACAGGGAGCATCGATGCGTTCTGGGGAAGGCTTGATAATTTTCACAAGCCGAGCCCTCTGCCATTTCTTTTTAGCTTCATACACTTCAACTTCCCCGGTTTCTCCAGGAAGAAGCCCCGGCACGAACGTTGCAATACCGTCCATATACCCTATACCTGAACCATCTGAGAGGAGTCGAAGACACTCTAACGTTGACTTCTTACCCAAAGCATTGTTCTCTAATTTTTTATCGTTCATAAATAATAAAATCTCCTTCTTCAATCGACATTAATAGCGCTGAACCCATAGCGCAAGGGCCATTAATGTATTCCAGGTTCCATGGGCAACAATGGTAGGCCAAATACTTGATGAGCGCTCGTATAACCAAGTGAGCACGACTCCACCAATAAACAAAGGTATAAATCGAACGATATCAAAATGAAGCGCTGCAAAAAACAGTCCTGTCAGTAACATCCCTTTACCCTTGCCCAGGGCTTGACGAAGAGGTGGGTACATTAAGCCACGAAATAGCATCTCTTCCTTGATCGGAGCTATCATTCCCCCTAGAAGAGCGAGAAGGCCAAATTCCCATTTGTAGTTTACCCCTTTTACCGCTACTGTAAAACTCTGTGGAGCTGGCGTTCCTAACAAATTCGTCAATACGTTTCCTAAAAGACCAATACCTACAAACAGTAAAATTCCTACTACAAACCCCAACACAACATATCGTTTTAGTGGCTTAATAAACCCTAGGTCAGAAAATGGTCGGCGTATAAGGCGCATAAATATCCAAATCACACTAAAATAGACCAGGACATCCCCTATGCCAATCCCGATAAAGTAGAGAATACCACGCACAGAATCTAAATCCTTCGGAGTCTCCAACCATCCGAGAGGGTACTCAATTAACGTCACAAGTGCAATCAGCAACAACCCTTGCCAAATATTCCAAACAGGTTGTCTTGGTGGAATTCGAGAGTCAATTCTTTTACCCATTTCATTCATCCTCTATCTTAAACTGCCGATGACTTAAAGAAAACTTGGCCAAAACTTATCTTTCTGATTGGTAAAAAAAATTCCCTGCCTTTTCCAATTCTAACCGTTGCCTTTAAGATTGTCCATAGAAATCCCCAAAAGGTGGCTAGATTATTGCTAATCTAGCCACCTTGCTCCCTTTCACTAATAGAGAAAACTTGGCTATCGCCAAGCATTCAGGCACTGGCCAAAGACGGCGGGAAAGGACCGCCGGCGGTAACCTTAGTTGCACTTATACCACCCGAATTATGCTACTCGAAAGTTATACTTTCTGTATCTGTATAGGTACAAAAAGACCGCTCTTCGCCGCCTTTTGTAGTTTGGATTTTTTTCATCCATTAACCCCGTTGCTTTAACATATCCCCATAGATATAGGCTAATTCTTTGTCAAAGAGCGACCGTTTCATATCGATAGCCAACGCCCTGACCCGTATTAACATCTCTTTGGCGTCTTCATCCGTCATCTCTTTACCATACTCAATGAGAAATTTCGCCTTGATAGATGCCGTCCCCGAGTGTTTTCCGATGACGATTTGCCGTTCAAGTCCAACATCTTCAGGCCTAAAGGCCTCATAGGTTGAAGGGTCCTTTAATGCTCCATCTGCGTGAATCCCGGATTCATGTGCAAACATATTACTTCCCACAATTGACTTCCAAGGGGGAAGCATTCGACCCGAGGCTCGAGCGACATATTCAGACACCTCAACAAAACGTTCCGTTGCAAATGATAAATCAGTATCAAGTAAATGTTTTAAGGCCATAACCACTTCTTCTAAAGCGGCATTGCCGGCCCGTTCTCCCAAGCCATTAACCGTTACCCCAACATGGGTCGCTCCAGCTTTTACTCCAGCTAAAGCGTTGGCTGTCGCCATTCCAAAATCATCATGTGTATGCATTTCGACGTCGATACCGGTTTTCTCAATCAAAGTTTTAATATTGTCATACGTTTTAAAGGGATCCAGGATTCCTACGGTATCACAATAACGCAAACGATTCGCACCCGCTCTTTTTGCTTCTTGTGCAAATTCCACTAAAAAATCCATATCGGATCGAGAAGCATCTTCCGCATTGACGGAAATATACATCCCTTCGCGTTTGGCAAAGGTGGTTGCTTTTACCATCCGTTCCAAGACGTCTTCACGGGTGGTCATAAGTTTATGTTCAATATGAATATCTGAGGTGGAAATAGAAATTGCCACAGCATCCACACCACAAGCCAAAGATGCTTCAATATCTGAAATCACAGCGCGATTCCAGCCCATAATACTCGCTTTTAAACCTAATTTAACAATATCACTAATGGCATTCTTTTCATCGCCACCCATGACCGGAACCCCTGCTTCAATCTGATGAACGCCAAGTTCATCCAGCAACCGAGCAATGCGCAATTTTTCTTGATTCGCAAAAACTACGCCTGCCGTTTGTTCCCCGTCACGTAAGGTGGTATCCACAATCGTTAAATGTTTCACTTAAGACTCGCTCCTCTTCTTTAACCGGAAGTTTATTAAAAAACATAGATTACATTCACACTTTATACTAACACAATCCCCCTTATGTTTGAAGGAGGCTTT
>DATMYU010000495.1:0-5389 GCA_035560775.1 Desulfosporosinus sp. | reverse complement strand
GTTAAAGCCTTCGGCGAATTTGAGTTTTGGTTTTCCCTTATTAAAGTCGTGGCTATTATGGCGATGATTCTGTTTGGACTTTTAATTATATTTTTCGGGTTAGGAAATAACGGCCAGCCAATAGGCCTAAGTAATTTATGGACCCACGGAGGGTATTTGCCCAACGGGCTTTGGGGTTTGTTGTTATCGTTAGTCATTGTTATGTTTTCCTTCGGAGGGGTTGAACTCATCGGCATTACGGCTGGAGAAGCTGATCAGCCAAAGGAAACAATTCCTAAAGCAATCAATCAAGTCGTGTGGCGGATTTTACTCTTCTATGTCGGTGCTTTATTGGTGTTAACCATTATTTATCCCTGGAACTTAGTCGGGACGACGGGCAGTCCCTTTGTGGAGATTTTTTCTAAGATCGGGATTCCAGCGGCAGCCGGAATTCTTAATGTCGTTGTTTTGACGGCAGCTCTTTCAACCTATAATAGTGGCCTATACAGTAATGGTCGGATGCTGCATAGCTTAGCGCTTCAGGGAAGTGCTCCCAAAATGTTTACTCATCTGAGTAAAGCAGGAGCACCAGTGACCGGTGTTTTATTTTCTTCGTCACTTACCTTAATCGCCGTTATCCTTAACTTTCTTGTCCCGGGGAAAGTCTTCTTGTATCTTATCTCCGTAGCGACGATTGCGGCGATTTTCAATTGGGCCATGATTTTAATTACCCATTTGAAATTCAGGCGTGCTAAGCAAGAAACAGGGGAAGCGAAGGATCTAGTCTTCAAACTTCCTCTCTATCCTATTTCAAACTATGTAACGTTGGCATTTTTAGCGCTGGTTATGGTTTTAATGGCGTACATACCCGATATGGCTTATTCTCTCTACATTGGTCCGGCTTGGATTCTTATCTTGTATATTGGGTACAAGTTACGAGGCCCTTTAATAGCAAAGGATGAAGTTTAATAATAACGAACTACAATGTATACAGCTGAAATTATAACTGAGAAGCGCTCCATTTCCAGCGAGGCGGGTGCCTGAGGCTAAGCCCACCAGAGGGTTTGTTTGCAATATTCAATTTTATACCTATACAGAAAGTATAAGTTTTGAGTAGCATAATTCGGGTGGTATAAGTGCAACTAGGCAGCCGCCGGCGCCTGCGGCTTGGCGCCAGCCAAGTTTTCTTTATTTGAACGGGTTTACTTGGATTTAATGAGAGATCGGGGTAAAATAGAGATGTTAACTATTGGAAAAAACAAAAGGAAGTGCTGAGTTATGAGCTTAGTTTATACGGTATTTGTTCCGCATCCACCTGTCCTTGTCCCGGAGATTGGAAAGGGAGAAGAACGTAAGTGCCAAGCGAGTTTAGATGCTTACCGCGAGATTTCGAATCGTTTTGTTCAAGCGGAGGTTGAGACGGTGATCTTGGTTTCGCCTCATGCACCCCTCATAAAGAATGGGATGACACTTTTGACAGAGGAGGTTGTTAGGGGAGATTTTGCTCAATTTGGAGCTGGTCAGTTAAGCTTTTCCTTTGCCTGTGATACCATGGCGATCGCGCAATTTCAGAAAGATCTGTCGAGAGTAGTTCCTATACAGGGGCCTATGGATCACGGTGCGCTGGTACCTCTTTATTTTTTACAAAAGGCAGGTTGGACTGGGAAGGTTGTACTCTTTGGAATGCCCCTGGAGGGAGCGGAAGACTATGGGTTGCGTATGGGGCAAATCCTAGACAAGCTGCCTGGACGCTATGCGCTGGTTGCCAGTGGGGATCTTTCTCATCGTTTGAAGGAAGATGGGCCGTACGGATTTGATGCCGCTGGGCCGGAATTTGACCAATTTGTGGTACAGGCGTTGCAGCGAAACCCAAAAGAAATTGCCACTTTGCCAGTTGAGCTTGTCGAGAAAGCAGCAGAATGTGGGTATAGGAGCCTGCGTTTAGCACTGGCTGCTAAAGAAGGAGCCCCAGAAGTTTTGTCCTATGAAGGGCCGTTTGGCGTTGGATATATGGTGGCTGATCTGTATCATTCGTCCCCTTTGCCACAATGGGCAAGGGCTTGCTTAAGCGCGTATTTAAAGAATGAAGATCCTGGTCAACTTCGTTTTCCCGATTCTCCGGAGTTTGCCGTGCGGAGAGGTTGTTTTGTGACACTAAAACAGAATGGGCAACTGCGCGGATGTATCGGAACGACCGAGCCTTGGCAGGATAATTTGGCTTTGGAAATTCAACATAATGCAATAGCTGCAGGAACTGAGGATCCGCGATTTCGACCGGTTCAAGCTGACGAAATGGATACCCTGAGCTTTACAGTTGATGTGCTCGGTGAACTCAAGAAAATCGGAGGAGTGGAAGAGTTGGATCCCTGGCGGTATGGTGTCGTTGTTCGCCACGGTAGAAAAACGGGGCTTTTACTGCCACATTTAGAAAGTGTAGACACCGTTGCCGAGCAAGTCAGTATTGCCAAACAAAAGGCGGGGATTTCGGTGGAGGAATCTGTGGATCTTTGGCGCTTCGAGGTCAAGCGGCATTATGAGTAATATGAGTAAAGATTCCTATAGATCGAGTTGTCTTTTGTGTCCCCAGCATTGTCAATTAAGGCCTGGGCAGCCTGGGCGGTGTCATGCTCGAGTAAACCGCGAGGGAGAGATCGTATCGCTGACCTATGGTGAAGTGGCGGCCTGGAATTTAGACCCGATTGAGAAGAAGCCCCTTTACCACTTTTATCCCGGTTCTTGGATTTTCTCCGCTGGGGGATTTGGGTGCAACCTAAGCTGTTCATTTTGTCAAAATCACGAGATATCCCAGAAACACCAAGTCGGGAGGAAAGAGAGTCCTGCCCAGCTGGCAGAGCTTGCCTTGCAGGAACGGAAATCCTTGGGACTGTGTTTTACTTACTCAGAACCAAGTATGTGGTTTGAGATGATTCGGGATACGGCTCCTTTGGTTCGCGCCCAGGGGGGCAAGGTAGTTTTGGTTAGTAACGGAACGATTTCGCCGCGCTTTCTCGAGGAGTTGATTCCGTGGTTGGACGCTGTCAATATTGATATTAAAGCCTTTTCAGAGGAGTTTTATCAACACTATTGTGGAGGTAAACTGGCTTGGGTTTTAGACAATGTCGAGCGTTTGGCTGGACGGGTTCATTTAGAAGTGACGACGCTTGTTATTCCGGGGGCTAATGATGATTCCCAAGAGATTACTGAATTGGCCCGTTGGCTACAGCAGCTCAAGGTTCCACTGGCTTGGCATTTGAGTGCCTATCACCCAGCTTATAAACTCGCGGTTCCAGCAACGGATCGACACACCTTAGATCGATTGTGGAATATAGCCAAAGAGTATCTTCCCTATGTGTATTTGGGAAATGTCCAAGGTGGAGATACGACGTATTGTCCTCAGTGTGGAGAACCTGTGATTCAGCGTGAACCTGTGCTGGTGAATCGTCTAGAACGAGGGTGCTGTCCAAAATGTGGTGCTGCAATCTTTGGAGTTGGCATGGCATAATGAATTGAAGTTTTCGATTACAACAGGTACATTGTTGCCAGCAAACCTGTAAGAGTCATAACGATGGTGTATGGCAGAGCCAGTTTCACCATTTCAAGGTAAGACAGGCGAATCAGCGGAGCAAGTGAAGAGGTCAACAGGAATAAGAACGCCGCCTGACCGTTTGGTGTAGCAACGGAAGGGATGTTTGTACCCATGTTGATTGCAACTGCCAGCTTGTTGTATTGCTCCAGCGCAATGCCTCCAGCTTCAAACGCTTGCTGTGTTTCGGTCATATATACGGTAGCAACAAATACGTTGTCACTGATTGCAGAAAGAGCACCGTTTACCGCAAAGAAAGTGACAAGTTGGTTCTGTCCTTCCAGGTGCAGTACCCACTGAATGATCGGCGTAAACAGATGCTGGTCATGAATAACCGCAACGATGGAGAAAAATACGACCAGTAGCGCAGTAAACGGCAGTGCTTCTTCAAACGCATGACCGATGCGCCCTTCTTCAATAACCCCGTTGAAAGCGGTAAGCAGGATGATAATCATCAGACCAATAAGGCCGACTTCTGCCAGGTGCAACGCCAGGGAAAAGATCAGCAGAACTCCGCATGCAGCCATAATAATCAGGCGTACACGTCCGCGAGTATCCATCGCCGCATCTTTGGCTAATACGTCATCTTCAATAACTTTTCGAACAGACTCAGGAAGCTGATAGCCATACCCCCAAAACTTGGTGACTTCAAGGATAATAGCGGTCAGAAGACCAGCGATCAGTACCGGGATAGACACAGGTGCGCTGTTTAAAAAGAAATCGACGAAGTCCCATTTCATAATGGAGGCGATCAGTAGGTTCTGCGGTTCACCAACCAGTGTTGTTGCTCCGCCCAGCGCAGTACCCACAGCACCATGCATCATAAGATTGCGCAGAAAACCACGGAACTGGTTCAGGTCCTCCTGATATATGTCATCAACAATATTGTCGTGATTGACGTCATACTTTTCTAATACTTTTTCGCTGGAAGCAAACTTGTGGAAGATGTTGTAGAATCCATATGCCACAGCGATAATCACCGCTGTTACGGTTAGCGCATCCAGAAAAGCGGAAAGAGCTGCACCCAGTAAAGAAAACAGGAATGCAAGCGCGACTTTAGAGCGTACCTTGGTAAGGATCTTGGTAAACAGGTACACAAGACCTTCTTTCATAAAATAGATCGCGGCAACCATGAACATCAGAAGCAGAATAACCGGCAGGTTCAGTTCAACTTCGTGATAGACCGTATACGGGTTAGTAAGCCCGATCACAACGGCTTCGATCGCAAGAAGTCCACCTGCAGGGAGCGGATAACATTTTAGTGCCATTGCAAGGGTAAAGATAAATTCGACAATCAACGCCCAACCGGTAACGTACTTACCGACGGTAAACATCAAAATAGGGTTCAACACCAGAAAAGCAAGAATTGTTGTTTTGTACCAATTCGGAGCGTGACCCAGAAAATTTGCTCTGAATGCCTGTCCGATACCCATCGTATTCTTATTCATATGACACTCCTCCAAAGGTGAGAAATTCTATATTTGCCTAACAACATTGTAAATATTCACAGGTCAGTCACTTACTGTAGTATTCTGCCATCTGGATTAGCAAAAAGATGAAGGGGATCCCATTTTACTGGTGTTAGCTGACGAGTACGATACTGATGGCTAAGACAATAAGCATTAATACACCTTCGTTATAGTAGTATGGTTTAACATCCCCAAAATAAAAAGAGAGTAGTCCTAATACGACTACTCTCCCCTGAGAAGTTCAATGCTTGTAATCTGGCGATCCTAGCGTAATTCCAAACGTCTGAAATTAGCCTTAGACCCATGATTTTAGCGTCCTACGCTTTCGCGAAGTTTACCCCAACCGAAACTGTAATTA
>DATMYU010000494.1:0-7055 GCA_035560775.1 Desulfosporosinus sp. | reverse complement strand
GCAATCAAGGGGGAAATTCATCCATTGAAGCTAATTTTTAATACTTGATAAATTTCGATCCCGGAGTGCCACAAATAAAACATTTGTCAGGCACTCCTTTTTCAATGTTTCCACAAATAGGACAAAGATAGTAAAATACTTCTTCCTCCTGCTCTAGATTGTCTAACGCTTCTTTATATAGTCTGGCATGCACCTCTTCGGCCTTTAGTGCATATGTAAAAGTTTTCACTGCAGCTTGATTTCCTTCTTCTTGAGCCGTTTTCAAAAATTCCGGATACATGGTTTGATATTCATGATTTTCTCCATTTACGGCATCGTTTAAGTTTTCAACAGTCGACTTTATCTTGCCTGCAACCTCGAAATGCTTAAGTGCATGAAAGGTTTCAGCATCTGAAGCTGCTTTAAAAAGCTTCGCAGCATTCTTCTTACCATCTGCTTCAGCTTTCTTTGAGTAAGCCAAATATTTCCGATTAGCCTGTGATTCTCCAGCAAAAGCTTCCATCAAATTTTCCAATGTTTTTTGGTCATTCATAAAGTTCCCTCCCCTAATAGTTCTTGCTCCAATCATTATGCAGGGTCTAATCATTATTTAGCTCAAATAATCCTAGTTTTTCAGTACTGCATAATGATTAATTGTTGTTAACAACTATAATATACCACAAAAGAAACGTTAAAGGCTAATGCCCAACAACAAGAGGGCAAATCAGATTTTGGAAAAGGACAGCGAGTTAATAGAAAACTCGAACAAGCTCTGTCAATACATTTGAGTATTCCGTGACCTTACTTTATTTTGTCAATGGCCATATTAACTTTATAGTTACCGTAAAGCAAGATGTCGTCCAGTAAATTATTGAGCTGTTCCTGATTCGCAAGATTCGCTTTTAGCCAATAACATCCCTCACCCGTGACTCGATAGGCCTCTACTACATATGAATTATCCGCTAAAAATCGTAGAAAACTGACATGCTTAGCTGAACTCATAAAAACTGTGATAAGTGCATTGATCGGCCTACCTAGCTTCTCATGATTGAGCTTTACAGTAAATGCTTCAATAATCCCTTCATCCTGCATATTACGAATCCGGACAGCGACAGCTTGGCCCGTTAAATGAACGATCTTTCCAATTTCTTGCCACTGCATGCGCGAATCGCTCTGAAGGCACTGCAAAATCTTTTGATCCGTTTGGTCAAGCATTATACCCTTTTCCTTTCACAACGTAACTAATGAGCTAATTTCTCGTTCACCGCACAATCAGTTTGTAAATCATGACATGCTATAATACGCTTAAACGATGCCAAGGAGGTATGAGCAATGAAAATCCAATTACTACGACATGCAACCTTACTAATAACCGTCAACAACAAACACATATTAGTCGATCCCATGTTGAGCACGGCTGGTGAAATGCCCCCTATTGATAATTCTTCCAATAGCGATCGTAATCCTCTTGTCGAACTAATGGCTCCCACAAATTTTCTCCAGTTAATTGATGCCATATTATTAACCCATACGCATAGGGATCATTTTGACGATGCAGCAATCAAGCAACTTCCCAAAAATAAACCTATCCTCTGTCAACCCGAAGACGAAGAAATGTTAAGTAACTTAGGATTTTTAAATATATGTCCCATCGACGAGACGTTCCATTGGGAAGATATTAAGCTAACTCGAACTGGCGGGCAGCATGGTACTGGTGAGATTGCCCTAAAAATGGCTCCAGTTTCAGGATACCTCTTAAACACTATGGGTGAACCTTTGCTCTATATCGCTGGTGATACCATCTATTGCCAAGAAATTGAAGATGTATTAGCGAAACATCAACCTACTTTAGTCGTAGTCAATGCCGGTGGAGCTCGTTTCAATATTGGCGATCCTATTACAATGACTAAAGAAGATGTTGTCAAAGTATGCCGAAAAGCTCCGTATGCAAAAATCATTGCTGTGCATATGGAAGCGATTAATCATTGCCTCTTGTCTAGAGCAGAGTTACGCAACCATCTTGAACGTGCAGACTTATTAAATCAAGTATTCATCCCAATTGATGGAGAGACCCTTGAGTTTAGATGTTGACGAAGGTAATAATCCATACCTCCACCTAATTTGCATTTCCTTTATTCAAGATCAATACAGCTTCAAAATCCCTTTCGTTTTACTATTTGTAAGCTAAAGAATTATTTAGTCACTAGCACTTTAGCCAAGGGTAATTCCCCTCATCTTTGGTGTTATATAGTTATTAGTATTCTCTCGTTTATGTTGACTAATAACCTAGCGACTCAAGTCGCTAGGTTATTAGTTTTGTAAGCTGAAAGGGATTGCTCTTCTACCGATCAACCTAGATTAGCTCTCTTTTATATATGGTACACCAAGTTTTGCTGGTACGTTGAAAGACTTTCTTGTAATCGTCAGTACAATAGTAAGGATATAGGGGAGTGCGATGAACAGCTCGTTAGGAAAGAGCCCTCCACCTGAGGACTGCATGTAAATCGCAATAGCCTCAGCCAGGCCAAACACAAGCGCACCAATAAAAGCTCCCTTGGGATTCCAGTTGCCTAGGAAGCAGATAGCAAAAGCAATCCAGCCACGTCCGCCAATAATATTGGTGGTGAACATACCGAGATATCCAACAGAATAAAACGCTCCTGCAATTCCGCCCATGACGCCAGCCATCAAAACCATCGAGAATCGAATCCGATTCACATTGATGCCTGCAACGTCAACAGCCTCAGGATTCTCGCCAGCGGAACGTATCGTCAATCCGATAGACGTCTTGTACAGGACGAAATAGGAAACTGGCACAATCAGATACATCATGTAGGTCAGGATATTTTGGCTAAAAAGCACTGGTCCAATTATCGGGATCTTAGAAAGAATGGGGATTGGCAGCGCTAGAAGCGGCTGAACCGTCAGTGGAGTGATGGGGACACCGAAAATTACTCGATGTAAAAACGAAACAACACCTAGTGCCAGAATATTGATAGCCGTTCCCGTTACCACCTGATTCTGCTTGAGATAGACGGTAATCCAGCCGTATAAAGCCGCCGTCACTACACCGGCCAGTATCGCTATAAGCATACCAATAAGTAAACTTCCACTCAGATATGTACCAACAAAACCGCCCCATGCCCCTAACAAGAAAATTCCCTCAATGGCAATTACCATCATTCCCGAACGTTCGGCAAATACCTCAGAAATCGAACCGAAAAGCAACGGAGTGCTCATCATTAAGGCTCGTGCCAGTAAATTAATCATTCTTCCACCGCCTTGTACAGACTTCGCTTGGCACGCCTAGTTTCTAATTCCGAACGTACAAAGTAGGACAGAATAACAAATACCATGACGAAACCTTGCATGATTTCAATAATACTGGAAGGAATGCCCGACATCTGACCCATAATTGTTCCGCCCACGTTGAGTGCCCCGAACAGGATCGCAGCAAAAATAATGCCGATGGGGTTTGCGTTTGCCAGGATAGCAATACCCAATCCTTCCGCACCGATATTGGGATTAAATCCCTGAAGCAACATATGCTGAACGCCATTCACCTCAGTAAAGCCGGCCATAGCTGCAAGCGCTCCACTTATAAAAAAGGCGACGACATACAGCCGATTTGAATCGATACCAGACATTCGTGCGGCGTCAGAATTATAGCCGACAACACGGATACGATATCCCAAAGGGGTTTTGTAGAGGAGAATCCAAACGCTTATAGCAACGACAACTGCAAGAATGAAGCCAATATGAAGCCGCGTACCTTGAATGAACGTTGGCAGCCATACCGTTGTATCCAGTGCATCCGTCTGTGGATACTCATGTTTTGCTTCCATTAATACCGTTCTGAGTAAATAGTTCATAATTGCCAAAGCAACATAGGTAGACATCATACTTACCAAAAATTCATTGGCATTATACTTTGCTTTAACAAATCCAATAAAAGAACCCCAGATACCACCACCGATGATGGTAAGAATAAATACTACAACGAGTGCTAGTGCGCCCGGCATTCTTCCCTGAAGCAGAAGCGAGCCAGATGCAGCTATCAAAGCGCCAATGTAGAACTGTCCCTGTACTCCGATATTGAAAAGATTGGCTTTAAACGTAAACGCAAAGGCTAATGCGGAAAAGATAAGCGGAGTCGCTTTAACGAAAATATCAGCGAAGGTATATTTATCTCGTATCACCGAAGAAAACAGGATACCAAATGCCTCAATTGGATTTTTATCTAGCAAAAGAAGCATAAGAGCACTTGCTCCTAACCCCAAAACAATAGCCAAAAAGTTAGTAACGAGAAGATCACGAAATTTAGCGTTCATCTGTACACCTCTTGTCATCGTTGTATCCTGCCATCAGGAGGCCGATCTTCTCAGTTGTAAGTTCCGAGCCTTTGAAGATGCCCTGAATCATGCCTTTGTATAAGACAGCAATGCGATCGGATAGCGTAAAGATCTCCGACAGTTCCGTAGAAATAAGTAGAATGCTTTTTCCTTTAGCACGCTCAGCAAAAATAATCTTGTGTACATGGTCTATTGCACCCAGATCTAAGCCTCGTGTAGGCTGATCGAAGATGATTAGCTTACTGCCGTTGTCTACTTCTCGCGCTACAATGACCTTCTGCTGGTTGCCACCCGAGAGCCCTTTGGCAATTGCTTCCGGTCCTGACGCCTTAATTTCATACTCCTTAATTAGCGTGTCGGTATAGCTGTTAAGTGCATTCCTATCGAGAAGTCCATGACGCAGCCACTTTTTACCGTAGCTTGCTTTAAGCATCATGTTTTCCGCAAGGCTCATTTCCATGACCAATCCATCCTTATGCCGGTCGGCAGGTACATAGCCAATGCCTTTATCGATGCGTTCGTGAATGGTCAAATCAGTGATGTCCTCACCGTCTAGCACAACCTGGCCAGAAGTGGAACGCAGAGCGCCACAGATGACTTCGCATAGCTCTTGCTGACCATTACCGCTGACTCCAGCAATACCAAATATTTCACCTCTATGGATGGAAAAGGATACATCCTTCAGACGAGGCACCTGATCGTCTTCCACAACGGAAATTTTGTCTAGTTCCAACCGAATTTCATTGCCGTCTGCTGACAGATCGCCCTCACCTCGCTTCGAGGGAATAAGATCTTTACCCATCATCAAACGTGAAAGCTCCAATTCATTCGTGTCGGAGCACTTCAAATCTCCATGGACCTCTCCGTTGCGCATAACGATGATTCGGTCTGCAACCTTCATGACTTCTCTGAGCTTATGAGTGATGAAAATTACTGAGTTGCCGTTAGCGGTGAATTCGTGGACGAACTGCATCAAGGTCTCCGACTCCTGAGGTGTCAGTACCGCAGTAGGCTCGTCCATAATCAGCAGACGGGCTTTCAAATAGAGTGCTTTGAGAATCTCCACCTTTTGCTGTACTCCCACCGATAAATCCTTCACCAGGGCATGCGGATCCACCTCAAAAGCATAGGTCTTGGCAAGCTCGCCAATCTCTCGCTCGCAGACCTTCCTGTCGATTCTTCCGTGTACGTTGCCGAGCATGATGTTTTCAGTTACTGTATGGGCTGGGACAAGGGAAAAATGCTGTTGGATCATAGAAATCCCCAGTGCCATAGCGTCTTTGGGAGAATTAATCTTCCGTTCAACGCCTTCCATAATAATCTCACCTGAATCAGCCTTATAAAGACCGTAAAGGATCTTCATAATGGTACTTTTTCCAGCACCGTTCTCGCCGAGTAACGCCAGAACCTCTCCTTTCCGAATTGAAAAAGAAACCTCCTTATTGGCCACTACCTTCGAAAAATACTTTGTAATATTACGAAGTTCAAAAAATGGTGTATCCATAATTGCACCGCCTATTGTAATAGAACTGGCAGCACCCTATTATGATGCTGCCAGTCAACGTTCTGATCTGATGCCCGCAATACAGTTGCTTAAGATAAAACTTTATTGCTTTCTCTACTGTTTTTACAGCAAAGTCACTTCCGGGACTTATTTCTTAAACATCGAAGCGAAATCAACCTTGCCATTTTTAGCTGTTTCCATACCAGCTTTAACTTTATCTTGAATTTCTTTGCTAACGTTGGTCGTATAAACAGGGACAAAGATTCCTTCAGCAATGCCGGCCTCTTGAATCTTGTTGCCTTCTAATTTACCATCAATGAACTTTTGGATTGCCCAGGTATAAAACGTTCCAAAATCAAAGACAACGGAAGCGACGACTGTGTTCGGATCGATGGTAGTCTGGTCGCTGGAGAAACCGATAAATTTAACACCTTTTTCTTTAGCAGCCTGAATAGAACCGAGACCAACTTGGTTTGCATAAACAAACATGACGTCGGCACCGTTATCAATCATGGTCGCTGCCATTTGTTTACCAAGTGCTACATCGTCCCAACTATTTGCATAAGCTCGCACCGCTTTTGAGCCAGTGATTCCACGTTTGGTAGCAATATCGACAGATACGTTTTCGTAAACATCCAGTAATTTTGCCATCGCTGCGTTAGGAAAGCCTCCGATGGTAGCGAATTTACCATTCTTGGTGACCTCTCCAGCGATCATAGCAGCAACATAACTAGCTTCATATTCCTTTGGAAAGATGGGCGCTACGTTGGGGCCACTGCTGACCATACCGTTCACTACACAAAATACGGTTTTCGGATAGGTTTTAGCCACTTTGTTGGCAGATTCGTCAAACTGAGTGCCAGCGGCCATGATAAGATCATATCCGCGTTCAGCATAGTTGCGGAACGTGGACTCATAATCCGCCGCCTTAACGTTCTCGACGTATTCCATTTTCGTGCCGAGTGTGTTATTTGATTTGACAAGGCCTGCATAGTTAGTCGCATTCCAGCTCTGGTCATTGATGGGGCCTGGAAGAATTAACACAATTTTATAATCGCCAGCACCTTTTTTGCCGGAAGCCTCTTTATCTGCAGGTTTCGAAGAACAACCTCCAAGAATTAGAGTTGATGATAAGACCAAGATACAGGCTAATAACCATATAAGTTTCTTTTTCATATTTCTTTCTCCTCCTCCACTTATGGTACACTTATAAGTCGATA
>DATMYU010000493.1:0-7007 GCA_035560775.1 Desulfosporosinus sp. | reverse complement strand
CTTATATACCGAATTTAGTCACAATAACTTATTTGGAATTAATGGGATTATTCTTTAAGAGATAGGCAAACCAAACTGCGTCTGTCAGAATTCCATGGAGGCGATAACCTATGTTTAATAATTCCACTCTGAAGGCTACGCAGTTTATGATTCGACCTTGGTTCTCTGGAATACTTGTTACAGTGGTCGTAATTCTTATACAGGGGATAACGTATCTCTGGATGAGAGTGGCGGGCGTGACACTGATTGCAATTGGTCTTTTTCTAGGGATCCAGAAACTAGTCGTAGACCGTCAAAGGTTATTAAATATCGTAACTCTTGACGATTTGACAGGTATTGGAAATTTTAGGGCATTTCAGGAGCGAATTGGACTTGAGACACAACGTGCTCAGCGAAACCATGATCCGCTTACGCTGATTCTCATTGATCTAGATCAGTTTAAAAACTATAATGATTCCCATGGACATCGTTTAGGTAATGAGTTATTGTATTCAGCGGGACAGATTTTCCAGGGTGCGGTTCGTTCCATCGATGGTGTTTACCGTTTTGGTGGGGATGAATTTGCTATAGTTCTGCCGGATACGGATTTAGAAGAAGCACAACACATTGTAAAAAGGGTTCAACATTCGTTTGGAAAACTTCCTAATCGTGCGGGGGTAACCTTGAGCATGGGGATGGCTATTTATCGTGAAGAGCCGTTGCTTGAATTTTTCGATCGCGTGGATCAATTGCTTTATGATGTTAAAGCAAATGGAGGAAACGGTTGTCATTTCGAACTGAGCGGAAGCTATGCTCGTAAAGATAGGACCGCTTTCTAATACCTAAACAGAAAGTATAAGTTTTGAGTAGCATAATTCGGGTGGTATAAGTGCAACTAGGCGGTCGCCGGCGGTCCCTTCTCGCCATCCTTGGCTACAGGGACACTTGACCATCCGTGGTCATCGCCTGCGGGTCCCTTCTCACCATCCATGGTTACAGGGACACTCGGCCATCACGGCATCTAGCCATCCTTGGCGATGCTCTAACCTCGAACGTCCTGTTCGAGTCATGGCCAGCGCTTGACGCCAGCCAAGTTTTCTTTAAGGGGTAAGTAATGGCAGACTATTATTACTATCTATGGAGTACGACCTGGCCCAATTTGATCGTACTCTTTTTGATATGGGGAGTCATCTTCACTCGATTGGGTTGGAATTTTGTGGGTACATGGCGTTATGAGCGTGATGTGTGGGGTTTTTTGCTGCTGTCGGTGAAAACCTTAGTTTGGGTTGGAGTTTTAGGAATTTACACAAAACTATTATTGTTTTCCCAACCAGATTGGTTCGCTCAACCGAGTTTTATTCAAGGTTCGGTTTCGAAAAAAGGGTATGATTCTGGATTAGGGTCATATATTTTAGAAGTTCGTAGTGGTTCGGAACAGAGACAGTTCTATATTGATCAAAATGTCTATGATCAGCTTAAGGTGGAGGACCAAGTTAAACTTATGTATCTTCCGGTACGACGAGAAGTTGTGCGTTGCGAGCTGATGGGAGATTTGCACTAGACAGAAAATAATACTAAAATAGAGTACAGAGTAAAAAGGGGTGCTTATATGAGTTCAGAAGTCTATTTCTCCAGTATGAAGACTAAACGAGGAGATAGCCTTTTAACAAAACTTGAGAATTTAATTGTACGGGCAGGCTTACTTGAGGCGATTGCGTCCAAAGACCTTCTGGCGATATCGACTGGTCTATTCAGCTTTCCTATGGTGAGAAGATTGGTTTGGGAAGCAGACAGTATAAGCTTATTGAGGTCGGATAAGTTGTGTAAATCCAAATATTTAAGATTTCACAGAAAAAGTTATGGCGTAATATGCTATAATGGGAATAAGATAGGGTAAGAACGCGATGCGGAAAGGAGAGTGGGAATATGCGTGTTCAAAAAGTTAACGAGCATACCATCCGCATCTTTATCTCTTTGACAGAACTATCTGACAGGGATATTACGATGGCTGATCTATTCCAACGATCAGTGAAGACGGAGCAATTATTTTGGGAACTCATCGCTCAGGCGAGAGAAGAAGTTGAATTTAATTTAGATCAACCATTCTGGATTCAGGCAACTGTGGCATCGAATGATGAGTTTGTAATCACGATCATGAAGCAGGAAGACCCAGTCGAAGGTTCTATGAAAGAGAAGGCGGCCAAGAAGACCCCTAAAGGCCGCGTGACAGAGTTAGTTTATGCGTTTGCTGATTTCGAGGATGTAGTTTCTGCTGTAGGGCGTTTGCCGGAATTTAACCAGCTGCGTTCCAGTCTTTATGAGTTTGAAGAAGAATATTATCTTGTCCTGAACCGTATGGGTGCTGGCAAGAAAAGACTTCTGGCAGAAGCAATCCTTGATGAATATGGAGAAATAGTGGCCACAACAGGGGTTTTCCTGTCTGAACACGGGAAGACTATTATTAAGGTAAAAGCAGTACAAACGCTTAATGCTTCTTTCAATAAACCGTTACAAAGCTAAAACTCAAAAAGGGAAGCATTTGCTTCCCTTTTTCTTTACCAAGTTTTCTTTACATGAGGGGTCAGAGAAAAGCCTTACTTTTCTCTTTAACCACAGGAGAAGATAGAGGGAATTTGGCGCAAACAGTGGATGCAAACGGTCTTACCTTTAAACTTATTAACCATCTGGGTTGTACCACAAAAGATGCAAGGTGGAGACGGCTTCTTTATTTGAGAGAGCTTACTAAAGGGTATAATAATAGCTTGATGAGTTGGTTGATTTAGTGAGTGAGTTGGACTGGCGTCACTGTGCATAAAATACCTCCTCTTAAGTACGAATTTGTATATGTATCCAATGGTTAGTCACCACTATGACAGAAGTTAAATTCCTCTGAGTTAGTTTCCTCTATGATATGTTAATAGTGATGTCGAAATCCTAAAAAGTGTGCGGGCCGTATTTTGGAAGATTGGTCGATTATAATTATGGTCCCTAAGGAGTGGCAAAATAGGTGGAGCAAGAGAAACAAAGGCGATTAAGGGCACTTCCGGCTGTTCATGAAGTGATTTCTCGGTTAGAATTAGAAACGGAATTCAGTCCATTTTTGGCGAATGAGAGGCAGTTGCCTCGTTTAACACAGGGCGTTCGACAGGTTTTACAAAAAGCTAGGGAAAATGTTACCCAAAACTTCGCGGATTCGTTTCAAGATTTCGAATCATCTCTGTGGTCGTGGTTGAAAAGCCAACTTCTACAGGAACTGACACACCCTAAGACTAATTTGCGGCGAGTTATTAATGCTACTGGGGTTGTTTTACATACTAATTGTGGAAGGGCTTTGCTTGCTCCCACGGTTGCGCGTTTTGTTGCTGAGCAAGCTGAAAGATACAGTAATCTTGAATTGAATATTGAGACTGGGGAGCGAGGTTCGCGCTATGTTCATGTCGAAGCGCTTCTTTGTCATCTGACTGGGGCAGAAGCGGCTATGGTGGTCAATAATAATGCGGCAGCTGTCCTTTTGATGATGAATACATTTGCCCAAGGGAAAGATGTGATTGTTTCTCGGGGTGAACTCGTAGAAGTCGGCGGATCCTTTCGGATACCGGAGGTTTTAATAGCTGGAGGGGCCAAACTTGTCGAAGTCGGAAGTACCAATAAGACGTGGCTTAGGGATTATGAAGCAGCTATCGGACCGGAGACGGCAATCTTATTAAAAGTACATACAAGTAATTACCGGGTAGAAGGGTTTGCTCATTCTGTTTCGGGGGCTGAGTTGGTGGGGCTCGGAGATAAGAGGAACCTGCCCGTGATGGAAGATCTGGGAAGTGGAAGTTTTTTCGATGGGACAAGTCTAGGTTTTCCTCTCGAGCCGACCATTGAGCAAACTGTCAAAGCAGGGCTTTCCCTCGTGACTTTTAGTGGAGATAAATTGCTTGGCGGCCCTCAGGCCGGGATTATCGTGGGAAAGAAAACGTTTGTTGAGCGTTTGAGGAAGAATCAACTGACCAGGGCCTTGAGGGTCGACAAACTGACCTTAGCAGCCCTCGAAGGGACTCTGCGTTTATATGAAAATGGAGGGATAGAGGATATTCCCGTTTGGAGAATGCTCTCGTTTCCTCTGGATGCACTAAAATTAGCCGCCTCTGAGCTTGTAGTGGCACTTGAAGCCAATTCGGACCTCATAGTCGAGTTGAAAGAGGATGTCTCTCAGGTAGGAGGTGGCGCATGGCCTACGCTTGATCTCCCAACCTGGGTGTGTGCCATCCGCCCTAAGCATGGAAGTGTCATTGAGTTAGAAAAGTTTTTGCGTCTAGGGCCTGTGGCTATTTTGACTCGGATCCGTAAGGATTGGGTGCTCATCGATGTGCGAACTTTGTTAAATGGAGATGCTGAGGACATTACCCTTCGTTTAAGGGATTGGGATAAACGAGCCGCTCCAGAGCTTTGGTGAACGTGCAAGTTGTTGGTATTCATCCCTATTTGCATTGATCCATAATAAGGCTATAATAATAGTGTAATACGCTAAAATGCGATAATTATAATGATTGATGATATGGGGGTGTTAGCGATGGAGCTCGATACGATGCAAGATAAAGTTCGGTTGACTCAGTTTTCGACTAAGGCTGGCTGAGGCTGCAAAATAGGTCCTGCGGACCTGGCGCAAGTTTTGCGCTTCTTGCCCCCAAATATAGAGGATGCGAACTTAATAGTCGGTATGGAAACGTCGGATGATGCTGGGGTTTACCGTTTAAATGATGAACAGGCTATCGTTCAAAGTGTCGATTTTTTCACTCCCGTGGTGGATGATCCATATGCGTTTGGGCAGATTGCTGCGGCTAACGCTTTAAGTGATATTTACGCAATGGGCGCTAAACCGCTGACGGCTATGAACCTGGTTTCGTTTCCAGTAAAGAAGCTGAAAATGGATGTTTTGGCCAAAATCCTGCAAGGTGGGAGTGAGAAGATTCGGGAAGCGGGGGCAGTTCTTGTCGGAGGACACTCAATCGATGATGCGGAGCCGAAATATGGGTTGTCAGTCACGGGTGTCGTGCACCCAGACCATATTCTTTCCAACGCTAAAGCTGAGGCAGGGGATATCTTAGTTTTAACAAAACCGCTTGGGGTAGGGATTATCACAACCGGGATTAAACGAGGGATTGTCTCACCGGAGGCGGAGAAGCAAGTTATTGAGGTGATGGCGACACTGAACAAAAGCGCAGCTGAAGCGGCCATTGAAGTGGGAGTTCATGCCGTTACAGATGTGACTGGCTTTGGCTTTTTGGGTCATTTGCATGAAATGCTTCAGGCCAGCAGCTGTAGTGCGGAAGTCTATGCTGAGGCTGTGCCGGTTTTGGAGAGCGTGTGGGAGTGTATTCGACAAAAGGCTATTCCGGGGGGCACACAAGCCAACCGACGCTATCTGGAAGGCCAGGTGGACTTTGCCCCGGATGTTTCTGAGGAAGTTCGGATCGTGCTCTTTGATGCAATAACCTCGGGAGGATTACTGTTGGCCGTGCCGGAAGAACACGTCCATTTGCTGATTAAACGGTTAGAAGAGTATAAGACCCCGGCAGCTGCTGTGGTTGGGCGAATTCGAAAAGGTGAGCCTGGAAGAATTGCGGTTTCCGGTCGTGGATGATAAAATACCCACGTGGGCTGAAAAGGTAGCGGGGGGATAGATATGAAAGAAATGAGAAATCCAATGCAAACTATGGCTACTTGTTTTGAACAAGTGGCTTTATTCTTTCCGAGCGGAGATCCCAAGATTCAAGAGAATTTTGTGCGTCGTGCGGCTTATTTAGATTCAAGAGATTATTCCCGGGAGAGTTTGGCGGACGCCTTAAAAGCGTATCATACGCATTTAGGGTCGAGTGCGGAAACCCAGAAGATGATTGAAGAGTTGAGACAGAAAGAGACGCTGGTTGTCATTACTGGTCAGCAGGCGGGGATTTTGACGGGCCCATTGTATACCTTATATAAAGCCATGACCACTATTCGACTTGCCAAAGAGCAACGAGAAAAGCTTGGTCGCCCGGTCGTACCAGTTTTCTGGATTGCCAGTGAAGACCATGATTGGTTAGAAATTCGGGAGACTTATCTTTTGAATTCAGACGGGAAATTGGCTTCTTGTCGTCTCCAAGGTGATGGGGGAGGGGAATCTGTTGGAAATCAATCGGTTCCCTCTTGGGAAAAGATTGAAGCGCAACTTATGGGGGCGATGCCGGACAGTGAGTTTCGAACCTCTGTCTTAAAGCAATGTAGACAGTCCCTAGAGCAAGCGGAGAATTTGACGCAGTGGTTTGCGCTAACACTGCAGTGGCTTGTCAAAAAATGGGGACTTATTTTCTTTGATCCAATGTTGCCAGAATTTAAGCGACTCGCTGCTCCTTTGTATGAGCAGGTTCTGAAGATGCACTCCGATGTTCGAGAGGCTTTGACTTCGCGGACGGAGGAATGGGTTAAACTGGGGTTCGAGCCACAAATCCAGCAGACGGGTGGAGAAGTGAATCTTTTCCTTGCCGTACCAGAGCGGAAGTTGATTCAATATGCTAATCAGATGTTTTATCTAAAGGGTCAAGAGGAATCGTGGGCATTAGATGCCCTTAACGCTTTAATAGTCGAAAATCCGGAGCGATTTTCTCCGAATGTAGTGATCCGTCCAGTTGTCCAGGAATACCTGTTTCCAACTTTGGCCTATGTTCCTGGACCAGGGGAATTGAATTACTGGGCCCAGTTGGGGAAAGTTTTTGAAACCTTAGGATTCGTCATGCCGATTCTTTACCCACGTTTGTCTGTCGTTGTGTTGACAGCTTCTTGGCAAAAATCCTTAAAAAAGGAAGCCTTGGGTCTCGAGGATGTCTATCATGGGTTGGCGGAATACAGAGAACGCTGTGTACGCGAACGGGATACCTTAAATATTGATGAACGCTTTCAGCTTTTGCATACTCAAATTGAAAAGGCTTACGCAGAGCTTGAACCACTTGAAGGAATTCATGTTAATGTGCATGATTGGCTGATTCGAAATCAAGAGACTG
>DATMYU010000492.1:0-3024 GCA_035560775.1 Desulfosporosinus sp. | reverse complement strand
ATTATAGAGATAGGACAGGAGGGGTATTCTTGAGAGTAGATTTACATGTTCATACTACAGAATCTGATGGCTTGCTTTCGGTTGAGGAGATAGTAAACCTCGCTCATACTAATGGTGTCCAAATTATGGCTCTAACTGACCATGAGAGTACCCAAGGCATTGGCAAGGCTGAACATCTTGCTAAAAGCTTTAATATTAAAATTATACCTGGCGTTGAATTGCTAACCTCCTACAAAGGTCAGGAGGTTCACCTGCTGGGATATTTCAGTGATGTAAATCATCCAGTCTTGCAAACTCGACTCAGAGAGCTACGCGATCAGCGAACTGCTTTGGCCTATGATATGCTTGACTGTCTAAAAGGCAAAGGTTTTTCCTTGGAATGGCAAGATATTCGTCGGGAAGTTGGTGCAGAGGGAGCCGTTACCAAGGGGCATATTATGCGGGCCATATATCATCATCAGGAGGCAAGAGGTAGTCAGACGAATTGGCATGATATAGCTGGGCACTTTCGGCCAGGGGGAATAGCATATTTACCATTTCAAGAACATTCGTTTGAGGACGCAGTTGATCTAATTTTTGCTTGCGGCGGTCTTCCGGTGCTTGCTCATCCAGGACTATTGAGCAAGCCAGAAATAATTTTTGATCTTTTGGCTTATCGGCCCATTGGGCTTGAAGTATATTATGCCTATTGGGAAAGGCAAAAAGCACTAATAGAGTACTATGCGGAAATTGCCAACAAATATGCGCTCTTAGCTACTGGTGGTAGTGACTATCACGGGATTTCTGTGCGGATTGAACTGGGTCAGATGGATGTCCCAATTGAAGGTGTTCTTAAGTTGCAGAGCTATCTAGGGAATACTTAACTAACTTAACTTAGCCACCTCACCTACATTTAACCAATGTTCAGCTAGACAGAAGGGGTGGATTTTTTGGAGAAACGTATGCGGAACACCTTTTTAGTTTTACTTATAACAATATTTTTCGGAACAGTCGGTATTATAATGACGGAACATCTTAGTTTAGCTAAAGCTATTTATTTAACGATTCAAACGATCACAACGGTCGGGTTCGGTGATATTAAAGTTAACTCTAATGACGGACATATTGTGCTAATCCTCTTAATGATGTTCGGGGTTGGCGTGATGCTCTATTTTGCAGGTCTTATGATGGCCTTTATTATTGAAGGTCAATTAGCTGGCGCGTATGGGAGAAAAAAGATGAAGAAGAAGATCGAACGACTGGAAGATCATATCATTGTCTGTGGAGCGGGGCGTGTAGGCAGGCAAGTCCTTTATCGGCTTCGTAAGGAGGGGGCTGACTGTGTTGTTATTGAACAGCAGGAAGATCTCGTAAATGAGTTAATTGAAGAAGGGTTCTTAGTTATTCAAAGTGATGCAACACAAGATGAAGCCCTGAAAAGTGCTAGCATTGTTCGGGCAAAAGGTCTGATCACTGCATTGCCAGAAGATTCATTAAATGTCTTTGTTACATTAACGGCTAAAGGCTTAAATCCCGCTATTCATGTGGTTGCTCGAATGGATAAGTTAGAGTCTGAGAATAAGTTACTGCGTGCCGGGGCGGATAAAGTAATCTCTCCCGCTATTTTAGGTGGGTGGAGAATGGCGATGTCTATTCTAAAACCGATTAGCGTCGAGTATATCGAAACTGTGATTCATGATCACAGTATTGAGATGGAAATGGAAGAGTTGAGGGTTGAATCAGGTTCTTGCTTGGTTGGTAAGACACTGTCAACCAGCGGTATTAAACAGCAAACTGGCGCAATGATTCTTGCGATTTTACGAAATAAACAGGTTATCAGTAATCCTGGTGCTATGGAAGAAATTTTGCAGGGAGATCTTTTAATTGTTTTCGGTTTGAGAGAGCAATTGCATCGTTTAGAAGAGGTTGCGGCAAACATTACACAATTGCAAGCCTTAATTTGAGAAAGGGCTTTAGATTAAAAGAGCAAACCTTGGGATAAAATACCCTCTAAGTGAGTAATAATAACAGTTTTCATTTTGGAGGGAGATTTATGCATAATTCACGTTCTGAAAAAGATGTCCTGCGAGATATCAAAAAACTCATACAGACACATTTTGGAGAAAGTGGTCAAGGACTACATGTGGAGGTCAAAGGGGATCGAGCGACACTTTGGGGGACGGTTGACAGTCTTATAGAAAAAGATTTTTTCGGAAGCCGGGTGGGACGAATCGACGGAGTTAGAGAATTGGATAATTCGTTGACCGTAGCTAATGATGGGAATATCAAGGATAAAGATGTTGAACAAGGTATTATCGAACGTTTTCAAGGATCTAATTATAAAGATATCACGACCTTGGGTTGTCGAGTAAGCCGAGGAATTGCGACATTGCTCGGGCATGTTGAGACACAGAGTACGGAACGTCTGGCGAAACGCTTAGCTTCTCAAGTTCGAGGAGTTAAAGAAATACGCAGTGAAATTCAGTTCTTAGAAAAGGCAGTCGATGACGCAACTCTGGTAAATCGTGTGGAGAATGCGTTAGTCGCATCCCCTTGGGTAAATGCCCAGGAACTTAAAACAGAGGCACGAAATGGGCTGATTACTCTAACTGGACTGGTTAACACGCAGGAAGCAATGGAATGGGCTGTAGAAACAGCTTATCAGGTACCGGGTGTGAAAGCGGTGGTCAGCGAAGTATTTACCCGTCACCGCTCGCAGGGAGACGATTTATGGTTAACAGAACAGTTAGTCGCTAAGCTTGGCCAACATCGTCTGAATTCGGGACAAATTCGGGCTTTTGTTCAAGATGGTATTGCTTTTCTGACCGGTGAGGTGTATTCCGAGGAAGATCGAGAATTTGCAGAGAAAATAATTCAACATATCCCCGAAATTCACGATGTCAATAATTCAATAAAAGTAGCTGCACATTCCAGCAAAGGTTGATCAAAAGAAGCCGTATTAAATTAAATGCGGCTTCTTTCTTCGTATACATACGGGGAGATACTATTTGGTCCTTAAATTTTTAGTAATGCATCACCTAAGTG
>DATMYU010000491.1:0-4033 GCA_035560775.1 Desulfosporosinus sp. | reverse complement strand
CTTACTATATGAGGAGGAGTTCTTAGTGACAATCAATGAAGAGTTGACCCACGAACTTTTGGCGTTCTTCAATGGGTTTTCGTCCTGGGAAAATTCAATCGTGCGGGCTAGTGAGTTAACGGTTTCTGAGGCGCATGCCGTTGAGGTCCTCGGCGAACACGAAAAAATGAATATGAAAGGTTTAGCACAGAAACTTGGGGTTACGACAGGAACAACGACGGTAACGGTGGATCGTTTAGAAAAGAAGAATCTTGCCTACCGTGAATCGACGAAGGAAGATCGGCGCGTGAATTATATTGTTTTGACTGATATTGGAAAGAAGGTTTTTAAGGAACATCATGCTTACCATTTGCATTTAACAGAGCAGATGACGTCCATCCTTGATGACGGCGAGATCAGCCAGTTTTTAAATACTTTGAAAAAGATTAATGCAGAAACGTTTTAGCTATCAAGCTAGTCTCTCTTTGTACCAAGAGATTAATTACGTGATAGCAGAGGTAAGAGTATGTGTACATATAGTCGGCTAAAGTCGCATGGAAAGGAGTAGTAAGGAGTAGTAAGAAGTAGTAAGAAGTAGTAAGAGAAGAGGAGATGTCTTATGAGTACAATTAATATTATTCAGGCACCATTAAAGCCTTGGAATATACTTTGGTCGAGGCACAAGGGATTAATTGTTACAGTCCTTAGCTTAGGGTTTATTATCCTAGCTTGGTATTCCAGTAAATATGGTCTTGCTGAACTTGAAGTGCCCCTCTACCTTTTGGCCTATGCCATAGGTGGATACCAGAAAGCCTGGGAAGGTCTCCAAACCCTGATCAAGGAAAAAGATTTAGATGTTGATTTGCTTATGGTTGTAGCAGCGATTGGTGCAGCCAGTATCGGTTATTGGGCAGACGGAGCGATTTTAATCTTTATTTTTTCCCTAAGTGGTGCCTTGGAAGGATATACTCTGGAGCGAACGAATGACGAAATTAAGTCTATTATGAAATTACGCCCGGAAGAGGCGATTGTGTTACAAGGAAGCGTTGAAAAGCGTGTTCGAGTCGAGCAATTGCAGCAAGGTGATCATTTACTAGTGAGGCCGGGAGAAAGAATTGCAGGAGATGGGATCGTACGTGAGGGATGTTCTTCTGTTAATCAGGCCTCGATTACGGGAGAATCGATTCCCATCGACAAATCTGCAGGGGACGAGGTTTTTGCTGGAACCATGAATGGACAGGGAGCCTTAGTCATCGAAATGACCAAACCAGCAGAGGCAACTTTACTTGCTAAAATAATCCATCTCGTTCAAGAGGCGCAAAGTGAAAGACCCCCTAGCCAATTGTTCATGGAGCGTTTTGAACGCATATATGCGAAAATCGTGATCACTAGTGCGGTTTTGGTCTCAGTCTTGCCACCCTTTGTCTTAGGCTGGTCATGGAGTGAGACAATTTACAAAGCGATGATCTTTCTTGTTGTAGCCTCCCCCTGCGCCCTAGTTTCCTCCATTATGCCTGCTGTGTTATCTGGAATATCGAATGGAGCACGCAAGGGCATTTTATTTAAAGGTGGTGTCTATCTGGAGGCGATTGGAGACGTAAGCGTAGTAGCTTTTGACAAAACTGGAACCCTCACAGAGGGAATACCGAGAATTACGCAGGTAATACCTTATGGAAGCTATACAGAAAATGAAGTCTTAAGTATCGCTGCTTCTCTTGAGGCATGGTCAGAACACCCTATTGCTAAGGCAATAATTCGTAAGGCTAACGAAAAAGATCTTCCCCTTAGCGCCGCCTCAAAACTGGAGGCTGTGCCTGGGTTTGGGGTGCATGGGATTGTTGAAGGTCAGGAATATCGAATCGGAAAACTAAATTTGCTTGATTTAGTTGAGGGCGGAAAATTAACGGACGAAGAAATGAAAGCTGTGCTGAATCTGGAAAAGCAAGGGAATACGGTGGTCTTTGTTCAGGTAGGAAAAGAACCAATCGGTGTCTTAGGGGTAAAAGATACCATACGGCCACAAGCGAAAGAATCAATAGAACGCCTTAAGGATATGGGAATTAAGGTTGTGATGTTGACCGGCGACAGCTCTTCAACTGCGCAAATCATAGGAGCGCAGGTAGGCGTTGACCAAGTATATTCTGATCTGCTGCCAGAACATAAAGTTGATCTTATAAAAAAATTAGGGGAACATGGTAAAGTAGCCATGGTCGGTGACGGTGTTAACGATGCACCGGCTTTGGCGGTTTCCTCCGTGGGTATCGCTATGGGTAGCGCCGGAACAGATGTAGCGTTAGAGACGGCTAATGTGGTTCTGATGGCGGATGATCTTTCTAAGGTCGCCTATGCCATAGCCTTAGGGCGTCGCTCGACTAGGGTGGTCAAACAAAATGTGGTCTTTGCTATTGCCGTTATGCTCACGCTTATTCTGTCTAATTTTTTCGGGTCTATTAGTCTCCCCCTTGGTGTGATCGGACACGAAGGGAGTACTATCATCGTCATCATTAGCGGCCTGAGGTTATTGAGGTAATAGAGACGCCTGCAATGGCTTAGTTCTTTGCAGGCGTCTCTAAATGCAATCGTAGATTGATTGATGACTTGGTTTTTAATAATGCCGCACAATGCTGACTTAGGCCAGAAAAAGTTATATAATAACCTCTAGATGAAATAATTCTTGCGTTAAACGCTGAAATTTGGAGGTAAATCTCAGAAATGACAAACCCCTTCTTTGTTTTGGTAATTGGTGTTATTTTATTGATGTATGGTGGACTTAATTACTACATTGGATTAAGGGGATGGCAAGCCCTATTTAGTTATGTGCCATTTTTAAGTTCTAAAGTGTATTGGCTGGTCTTTTTATTACTATCCTTCTCCTATTTATTCAGTCGGTTAAGTGAGAAATTTCTTCCAACGGCGCTATACGAAGGGATGACGCTAGTTGGGGCTTATTGGTTAGCGTTTATGTGGTATTTCTTGTTGGTGATTACCGCCTTAGATTTACTGCGATTCTTTGATCGGTGGCTGCGGCTAGTACCAGTGGACATAAAGAAGAACTTAAACCCTGCCCTGGGATTGGTTGTTGTTGTATTGGTTGTCGGTATTGTAAGCTACGGGGCGTGGAATTCCCGGCATCCTCAGGTTAACCATTACGATTTGACGATTGCTAAACAAGCGGGGTCCTTAAAACAATTGCATGTTGTCATGGTTTCGGATATCCATTTAGGAACGATCGTTCATAATGGCAACCTCACGAAGATGGTCAATATGGTGAATGGACTAAAACCCGACCTGGTCTTATTTGCAGGAGATGTATTCGATGAGAATATCGAATCATCCAATAAACAACAAGTGTCGGATACCTTCCGTAAACTAAGTGCCCCTTATGGCGTCTTTGCAGTACTGGGGAACCATGAGTACATTGGCGGTAATGCCGAGGAAGCGATAGATTACTTGGGTGAGGCAGGGGTCAAGGTCTTGAGAGACAGCTCCCTGGAGATCGCTGGGAGTTTTAATCTGGTAGGGCGAGATGATCGGTCAGGGGCACGTTACAATGGGGTCCCGAGACAAGATTTAAAAACCTTAATGCAAGGGCTAGATCGTGATCTGCCAATTATCTTAATGGATCATCAACCATCGCAATTAGAAGAACCTGCTGGAGAAGGGGTGGATTTGCAAGTTTCAGGGCATACTCATGCTGGACAATTGTTTCCCATTCGGTCTATTACGCGCAGGATGTTTGAAGATGACTGGGGTTTGCTACGCAAGGGGAATTTCCAAATCATAGTTTCGTCCGGATACGGAACATGGGGACCGCCGATCAGACTCGGTAATACTCCGGAAGTGGTCGATATTATGATTAAGTTTGACTAACGCGATACCCACGAATACAAGATTTATTGGGATCATCGGGAAGACTAACAAGACTCCACGGGCAAAACAAGTCCTTGGCGTCATGGTTGAAAACTAATAAAGAAGAGCAGAATTTACGTTATTCTTGCTCTTCTTTTTATACCTCTACAGAAAGTATAAGTTTTGGGCGGCATAATTCGGGTGG
>DATMYU010000490.1:0-3041 GCA_035560775.1 Desulfosporosinus sp. | reverse complement strand
GAAATAGCCTATGCAAAAGAGTTATTATCAATGGGCACTTGGCAAAGGAATTACACGGCGAGATTTTCTTAAGTTCTGTACCGCTACGGCAGTAATGCTTGGTTTGGAAGCTTCTGCAATTCCTCAAATTGCCAATGCGCTAGAGACGAAACCACGTATGCCGGTTATTTATCTAAGTTTGCAGGAGTGTACATGTTGTAGTGAAACTTTTATCCGGTCAGGCCATCCCCTTGTTTCAAATCTAATCTTAAACATGCTGTCAATTGATTATATGGAAGTACTCATGGCAGCTGCTGGAGAACAGGCAGAAGGAATATTAGCAAAGTCTATGAAAGATAATTATGGCAAATATCTCCTGGTTGTAGAAGGGAGTGTACCCCTTGCAATGGGAGGGGCATGCTGTACGATTGGCGGAAAGACTGCAGAAAGTGTTCTTTTAGAAGCAGCTGAGGGTGCTGTAGCTGTCATTGCCTTTGGTTCCTGTGCCTCAAATGCTTGTGTACAAGGGTCTGCACCAAATCCAACGCAGGCAGTACCTGTTCATGAAATCGTCAAAAATAGACCCGTCATTAAGGTTCCAGGTTGTCCACCTATTGCAGAAGTAATCACGGGTACGATTGTTCATTACTTAACGTTCGGGGTAATCCCGGAATTAACCAATCAGGGACGTCCTAAGGCTTTTTATCAGCATCGAATTCACGACAATTGTAATCGCCGGGCATTTTTCGATGCTGGGATGTTTGTGGAATCCTTTGGTGATGAAGGGGCCAAACAGGGATGGTGTCTATATAGAATGGGATGTAAAGGGCCGACAACGTATAATGCCTGCGCCATCACCCAGTGGAATGAAGGACTAAGCTACCCTATAAAATCCGGCCATCCTTGTTTAGGTTGTGCCGAAGATGGTTTTTGGGATAAGGGACCATTTTATACTCATCTCGCCAACCTTCCGAACAATGCAATCGGCAAAAATCCCGATAGCATTGGGGTAGCCGCTGTAGGAACTGCAGGGCTGGCAGTTGGAGCGCATGCCTTAATGACCTTGTTTAAAAAGAAAAAAGAAAAAGATACAAAAAAGTAGACTCAGCCCTCAATATCTTGATTAACTAGGTTAGGCTGTTATCAACATTTCGTACTGAAAGGATTGGGTATATGTCGAGAAGAATAGTTATTGATCCAGTTACGCGTATCGAAGGACATTTGCGTTTGGAAGTTGTGGTTGATGGAGATAAAATTACGGATGCCGTGAGTTCGGGGACCGTTTTCAGGGGAATCGAGAAAATTGTTGAAAACCGCGACCCGCGGGATGTCTGGGCAATCATGCAAAGAATCTGTGGAGTCTGTACTCATACACACGCGCTCACTTCATTGAGAGCAGTAGAAGATGCTCTCAAAATTACTATACCTAAAAACGCTAATCTAATCCGCAATATTATGACAGATACAGTATTTATTCATGATCATGTTGTCCATTTCTACCTTTTACACGGTTTTGACTGGATTGATGTTATAAGTGCGCTTAAAGCCGATCCTGCTCAAACGAGTGCTTTAGCTAATTCGATTTCTGATTGGCATTTGTCTTCCACTAGCTATTTTAAAGAGATGCAGAATAAGATTAAACGCTTTGTTGATAGCGGTCAACTTGGAATTTTTGCCAATGCCTATTGGGGCCATCCCGCTTATCGGTTACCGCCTGAGGTTAATCTGTTAGCGGTAGCTCATTATCTTGAAGCTCTTGACTGGCAGAAGGAAATCGTCAAAATCCACACCATCTTCGGCGGCAAAAATCCTCATCCTAATTATGTGGTCGGGGGTGTCGCTTGTTCTATTAATCTCAATGATAATGATGTTATTAATATGGAACGTCTAAATATGGTGAAGTCCAAGATTGATGAAGCTCAGGAGTTTGTCAGTAAAGTGTATATCCCTGATATGTTAGCGATTGCTAGCTTCTATAAAAAAGATTTGTGGGGGGGCGGAATCAGGAATTATATGGCCTATGGTGATCTCCCCTCAACTAATATTAATGATCCAGGAAGTTTTCTGTTTCCACGTGGCATAGTGTTAGACCGAGACATGTCGAAGGTCTACGATTTAGATCTCAAAGATCCCAAACAAATTCAGGAATTTGTCTCCCATTCATGGTACCGTTATGATGACAAGGATGCAGGACTTCATCCTTGGGATGGGAAGACTGAACCAGATTATAATGGACCTAAACCACCGTATAAAAATCTCGATGAAAAATCTGGTTACAGTTGGGTGAAAAGCCCACGTTGGCAAGGAAAGTCTATGGAACATGGACCTCTCGCTCGCTTTATTGTTGGGTATGCAAAAGGAAATCAAGAAATCAAAGAATTAGTCAACGGCGCTTTGCGTCACCTTGATCTTCCTATTGAAGCACTCTTTTCGACACTAGGAAGAACATTAGCTAGAGCGTTGGAATCAAAATTATGCGTAGATCACCTGAGTAAGACCTACGATGAGCTGATTGCTAACCTTAAAGCTGGAGATACAACGACCTTTAACCAGGAAAAATGGGATCCCTCAACTTGGCCTGCTGAAACGAAGGGGGTAGGATTTAGTGAAGCCCCGAGAGGTTCGCTTGGGCACTGGGTACGAATTAAGGATAGCAAGGTGACCAATTATCAGGCTGTAGTGCCAACAACTTGGAATGCTTCGCCAAGAGATGCCAATTTACAGAAAGGTGCCTTCGAAGCATCATTATTAGATACACCAATTGCAATTCCAGAACAACCCTTAGAAGTGCTGAGAACGATTCATTCTTTCGATCCTTGCCTGGCCTGCTCTACACACTTGCTTGATCCTAATGGTAATAAGCTGTTCACAGTCAAAGTGCTCTAAGTAGAGAGGAGTGATATTGTGGAGAAATCCGATGATGTTCTAAATATAAAACGTATCTATGTCTGGCAGATTCCTATACGTTTATTTCACTGGATTAATGCCATCTGTATTTCTATTTTGTTTACAACTGGTCTCTTTATAGGAAACCCCATTGTAGGTGTACGTGGAGAGGCAGC
>DATMYU010000489.1:0-3720 GCA_035560775.1 Desulfosporosinus sp. | reverse complement strand
ATATAATATAGAGCATTATTCTTTGGCTAACATAGATTACAAAGGGGGATTTTAGGATGGCGGATTTGTCTCGTCGAGAGCGCAAAAAAAAAGAAACGCGTGAAAAGATTTTCTCGAACGCAATGCAACTTTTCCGTTTGCAGGGATTTACGGCTACTTCCGTTGAACAAATTACAGAGCATGCTGACGTAGGGAAAGGAACTTTTTATAACTATTTTCCAACCAAAGAAGCGGTTGTTTTAGAGTTTTCACGGCGTACCTGTCAAGATCTTGTCAATGAGGGCCGACAAAAGCCAAACTTAAGTACACGGCAGCGATTAGAGATCCTTCTACAAGATTGGGCTGTATATATGATTAAAGATCGGGAAATCGCCTGGGTCGCTGTACGGAATCGCGAAGGGGTAGACTATGATATGAGTTTGCATTATGGTCTTTTGGCTATATTAACGGTTGGGCAGCAGACTGGCGAAATTAACGGTGGATTTGACCCTGCTTTTTTAGCGGAAAGTCTGGAAGGAATGATGGTGCAACATTTTATTCGCTGGTTTGTTTCAGGTGTGGGAAATCTGCAAATAGAGTTGAATCAGGTGCTCTCTGTCTTTTTAGAGGGACTCTCGGAAAAACAGCAGGAAGCATAATAATATCCGCAGTTTTGTATAATTTCCTCGTTTCTAAAGCCCTTGTCTTTTAGTGCCTATACAGAAGGTATAAGTTTCAGATAGCATGATTCGGGTGGCATAAGTGCAACTAGGCGGCCGCCGACGCCTGCGGCTTGGCGCCAGCCAAGTTTTCTTTATACTAGAGGGACCTAGCGTTTTAACGAAACCCCTTATTTCGACACAGCTTAGCAAGTAATTTCCTAAAAGCACGCAGGAAAATTATGGGTTACGGCGAAATTAGTTAACACTGCTAAAATTTAGGGGGAATGGTCTTGAACCTTGAAAAAAAAATAGAGCGCTTGACCCTATTCTTGCGCTTAGATGGCGAACTGGATATGCACACGGCATCTACGCTGCGACAAGCCATTGACAGTGAAATCGATAAACGAGGAATTCGCACGGTCATACTTAATCTTCAAGGCGTTCAGTTTGTCGATAGTTCTGGACTTGGCGTTATTCTGGGCAGGTACAAGAAACTACTTCCCTTGGGTGGAAAACTTAAAATCAGCAACGTACCCCCTCACATTTATAAGATCATGGAATTATCCGGTCTACCGAAAATTATCAATTTCTATTTGGATGAAGCACACGCTTATGAGGAAGGAAGGGGAGCCTAAGTATGAAATCTAACCAAATAACCCTTACATTTTCAAGTATCCCTGAAAATGTAAGCATTGCCCGTTTGCTCATCGCTTCAGTGGGAGGGCAACTCGATCTTCCACTCAATGACATTGAGGAACTCAAAGTTGCCATTTCCGAGGCTGTTTCCAATGCCATTATTCATGGATACCAGAGTAACCCTAAGCACATTGTTTATCTCAATCTAGACATCGCTGTTGATAACCTCACGGTTACGGTAAAAGACGAAGGTTGTGGCATCTCCGATGTTGCACAAGCCATGCAACCTGCTTTTAGTACGGATCCAGAACGAATGGGCCTGGGCTTTGTCTTCATGCAATCATTCATGGACGAACTTCAAGTAGACTCCGAACTTGAAGTGGGAACAACGGTAACCATGATTAAGCATCTTAAGCCAACACCCATCCCCTCTCATTAAGGGGGCGCGTTATGATTCAAAGACTTACGGAAATGAATCTGCCCCGCTTTCCCTTGCTCTCTGATGAGGAAATGATGAAAAGCCTTCATGCAGCTAAAGAAGGTGATACCGTGGCTCGCGAACGTTTAATCAATTGCAACTTAAAACTCATTTTCAATTTGGTTCAACGGTTTGCCCATCGCGGCTATGAGATTGAGGACCTTTTCCAAATCGGAACCATAGGCCTAATTAAAGCCATTGACAAATTCGACTTTACTTACGGGGTGAAATTTTCCACGTATGCGGTTCCCATGATTATCGGTGAGATACGGCGGTTTCTCCGTGATGACCATCCGGTGAAGGTTCCCCGCTCTTATAAGGAGCTTGTGTATAAAGTGAATCGCTCTCGGGATGAGCTTTCGGCCGCTCTAGGCCGAGAGGCAACCATCGGAGAAATCGCTACAAGTATAGGAGTTGAGCGGGATGAGATCATCGCCGCACTTGAAGCTGTCCAAAGTCCCACTTCCATTTATGATACGCTTTATCAAGACGACTCCGATCCCATCTACGTTCTAGATCAGCTCTCTGAAGAAAAGGAAATTGACCCAGGCTGGTTCGAAAACCTTGCCCTTAAAGAGGTCCTAGACAAATTACCCGAACGGGAAAAACGCGTACTCTTGATGCGTTTTTTTGAAGATAAGACACAGAGTCAAATCGCCAGTCAGCTTCATCTTTCGCAAGTTCAAATTTCTCGTATCGAGCGCGCTGCTCTCAATAGAATCCGCAAACTATCCCAGGTTAATGATCGGTCAAACTTAGACCTCGCTCATACGGACTAAGCCCCATGGTTAAAAACCAAAAACGCCTTTCAAGGTGCGTGTCATCTGCTCAGCTAAACCTGCTCTGGCAACGGTGTGGTCGGCAATCAAATTCACAGAAGCTTGCAACTGATCATCACGATAAAGGAGAACTTCACCTAACTTTTGCCCTGTCAAAATGGGGGCAGTGATTTCTGGGCTGAGCTTTGTCTCGACCCAGAAATTTTTATCTTTCCCTTTTTCGACTGTCACGCCCAAGGGTTTTTCAGTGATCGCTTGAACCTCATTTTCTGTTCCTTTTTGAACTTTAACAACACCCTGCTTTTGCTCAGCCGGTGCAAACTGTTTAAAGGCATATTTTGCAAAACCATAGTTGTAAATCTTCATAGATTCCGCAAAGTGCCCTCGGACTTGAGGTACACCCATTACAACACAAATCAAGCGTAAACCATCTCTCTCAACAGTCGAAGCCAGACAATACTTAGCTTCATTTGTCCACCCTGTTTTGAAACCATCCGCGCCTGCGTACCACCATAGTAGCTTGTTCGTATTCCAAAGCTTAAATTTTCCATCTCGCAAGTCATATTCTTTCGTGCTGGTCAATTTCCGTATTAAGGGGTATTTGAGAGCTTCCTTAGCCATGACCGCCAAATCAAAGGCACTCGTATAATGCCCTTCAGCTGGCAGTCCGTAAGCATTTACAAAATGTGTGTTTTTTAAACCTAGGGCTTTGGCTTTTGCGTTCATTTCTTCCACAAAGGCTTCATGCGTCCCATTAATATGTTCCGCCACAGCGACACACCCATCATTAGCTGACCCAACAGCAATAGCATACAACATCTCTTCTAAACTGAACGTTTCTCCCGGTTTAAGATAGATTTGAGAACCTCCGAGTTTGCTAGCATTCTCACTGGCTGTCACTTTGTCGGTTAATTTTACTTTTCCATTGGCCACTGCATCTGCTGCCACCAATAAGGTCATGAGCTTTGTAACACTTGCTGGCGCTAACTCTTTATGTGATTCTTTCTCGTATAGAATTTGACCCGAGACAGCGTCCATCAAAATGGCACTGGTGGCTTCTGTTTCTATTTCAGCTCCCAGCACCGCTTGGACGTTAGCAAAGCCTATGTTTCCAAGAACAAGCATCATTGCTAAAACGATTGCTAAACTTTTTCGCATTTTTTACCCTCCTCATCTATTTATAGTG
>DATMYU010000488.1:0-6463 GCA_035560775.1 Desulfosporosinus sp. | reverse complement strand
ATTATATGTTGAATTACACGAATGCTCTACTTAGAGTTAGCAAAGAGTTCAAATTTGAAGAAGGCCTTTTCACGGGCTATAATGCCAAAACAAAGAAATATAGTACTGCGAGCTGGGGTTACCAATTGGGACCAGACAATAAGCCCCTTAAAGCGGACAATCTTGAGGAGGCAGATAGTGTCTTTTCCAAGCTCAAAGCTCACTATTCAAGATATACGTTTGAAACAGCCGAAAAAATATCAGGGATTCCCGCGGCAAAAATCAAGGAAATTGCGGAAGTCTTCTGTAAAGGGAAACCAGGCACGATTCTTTATGCACTGGGTATGACTCAACATACCACGGGCACTCAAGGGATACGTGCCTATGCCATCATCCAATTGCTATTGGGAAATATCGGCAAAGCCGGCGGTGGGGTCAATGCCCTTCGTGGAGAGCCGAACGTTCAGGGTTCGACCGATATGGCCAACCTTTATAACAACTTACCTGGTTATTTACCGTACCCCATCAGTACGGATAAAAGCATTCGTGATTATCTCGTGCGTTATGGATCAGTTCAAGAAAAACCACTAATAGCCCTGCTTAAAGCATGGTACGGTGAACACGCCACCAAGGAAAATGACTACGGATTCAGCTATTTGCCTAAGATTAACCCCACAGTAAATGCATCGATTGTTAAACTTTTTGAGTTGATGGAGAAGGGACAGTTTAAGCTTCTCTTTAATATTGGCTCTAACTCTATGGTTTCCATACCCAACCGACAGCTCGTCCGATCCGCTCTGACCAAACTCGATATGTTAGTGATATCGGATCTTTTCGAGGTTGAAACTGCTCAGTTTTGGCGAGAGCCAGGGGTGAATCCGGCAGACATTAAGACGGAAGTCATCATGTTTCCAGCAGCCTTTGTGTATGAAAAAGATGGCTCATTGACAAATTCTTCGCGCTGGATTCAATGGAAGGACGCTGCGATCAAGCCACTTGGGGAGGCAAAATCGGACCTTTTCATGTTGGATGCACTCTATAAAAGAATTCGCAAGTTGTATGAGGGGAGCGCAGAGGCTAAAGATGCCCCGATCTTGAATACCCGCTGGGACTACGGCGAAGAGCCAAGTGCCCTAAAAGTGCTTCAGGAGATCAATGGTTATGATGAAACAACAGGCAAGCTCACACCGACCTTAGCAGATTATTTAAAAGCACCCGTCGGCACAGTTTCTTCAGGATGTTGGATCTATGCAGGCGTAACGGGAAATGGAAATCTGGCAGCCCGCCGCAAGAACGCCGATCCATCAGGACTTGGGCTTTATAGGGAGTGGAGTTTTGCCTGGCCGGGCAATATTCGTATTCTATATAACCGCGCTTCCTGTGATGCATTGGGACAACCCGTCGATGAAAAACGCAAACTAGTATGGTGGGATAGTGTCAATAATGTTTGGGCAGGTAATGATGGACCGGATGTTGTTGATAAGACTAAAGGACCTGATACTCCTGAAGGGAAGCTTAGTTTTAGGATGAATCCTGAGGGAGTCGGTCGCCTATTCACTGCCAGTTACACGAGTGGGCTAACTGTGGTACCTCCCGCTGATGGTCTGCCAGCTATTGGCGTTCGTCCTGCTGGCACATGTGTCGATGGTCCAATTCCGGAGTTTTACGAACCCATAGAAAGTCCAACGGCTAACCTCCTCCATCCAAACGTTTCGGTAAGTCCAGTAGCGTTAGTTCTTTCTTCTTCACCAAAAATTCAAAAAATTGGCAAGGTAGAAGACTTCCCGCATGTCCTAACCACGTACCAATTGGTGGAACATTTCTGTGCTGGAGGCATTACTCGTAACACGCCGTGGCTCAATGAACTTATGCCAGAACCTTTTGCCGAGTTTAGTAAAAATCTGGCTAGTAAAATTGGGGCTAAAGAAGGAGATATGGTCGAAGTTTCTTCTGCTCGCGGTAAGATCACCGTCCGTGCGATCGTAACGGACCGAATACAGACGTACAAAGTCAATGGAAAAGACACCGAGACGATTGGAATTCCATGGGGCTGGGGCTTTGCCAGCTTAAGTCCAGGTCCGAGTGCCAATGATTTGACCATCGCTGCCCTGGATCCTGGAGCGGGTACTCCAGAGTATAAGGTTTGCCTAGTTGATATAAGGAGGGCAAATTGATGACAAGAAAAATGGTATTGGTGGACACATCGATCTGTACGGGATGTAAGGCTTGCTCTGTGGCCTGCAAGGGGTGGAACGAGCTAGCCGCGGAGAGAACTCATCTGGTCACGAGTTATCAAAGCCAAAAGGACTTTACCACAAAGACGTGGACCTATATGACCTTTATTGAAAAATATGAAAATCAAAAAATGCATTGGTTAATACGTAAAGCACAATGTTTTCACTGCGCCGAACCAGGTTGTATGAAGGGTTGTACTTCGAATGCGATTTCCAAGACAGACTATGGTTTCGTGGTGATTGATCACGATAAATGCATCGGTTGTGGCTACTGTGTCGCTAACTGCCCGTTTGGAGTGCCGAAGATTGATGACGTCAAAAAGAAATCCTTCAAATGCACAGGGTGCCCTGAACGAGTGGAAAATAATATGAGTCCTGCTTGTGTTTATACATGTCAACCAGGTGCATTAGAGTATGGAGATCGGGATGCTTTGTTGACCAAAGCAAAGAACCGACTTGCGGTGGTTCAGAAAACGTACCCCAGAGCGCAGCTTTATGGGGAAACCGAAATGGGTGGCACGACCTTTTTCTATCTATTGTTGGACAGCCCAGAAGTCTACGGCTTACCAATTAATCCAACTATTGCCCTCTCCTTGATCCTTTGGAAAGATGTCATTCGACCGATAGGTGGATTTGCGATTGGTGGAGCAGCAGCGGCCGTGTTTGTTGGAGTTCTAGCTAATCTGTTTAAAGGAAGCTATCGCTCCAGCAAGGATAATGATGAGAATCCTCGTCAAACCGAGCAGAACGCAAAGGAGGAGAGATAGGCTTATGGCAGCGAATTTAAAGACTAAGATACAACCAGCAAGGTGGATTGTTGGAGACAAGGTTTTGCGTTTTAGCAGGGGAGAACGTCAGAGCCACTGGGTTCATGCCATCTCTTTCTTTTTATTGCTCTTTACGGGACTGGGAGTTCTCAGCACTTTTTTTCAACCTGCGATGATCGTTTTCGGAGGAATTCAAGTTGCTCGGGTGATTCACCGGGCGTCAGCCGTCGTTTTTGTTGTCGTGGTGGGGCTGTTGTTTTTTATCGGAGATTCAAAGCATCATTGGAATTGGATAAAATCAAGCTTTCACTTCACAAAAGCAGATTTTCAACATATCAGTGCCTTTCCGAAAGAGTTCTTTGGAGGACATGGTATCTATCCTGCGCAAGACAAGTATAATGGGGGAGAAAAGATTAACTCTCTGATCACAATCTTGGGTACTGTTTTTATCACCCTAAGTGGAGTGGTGATGTGGTTCGCTTCGTCGTTCCCACCTGCTTTGGTTCGGTGGGCCTATCCGGTGCACGACCTTTCAGTGTTTATGATGACGGCGTCCGTGATCGGGCATATGTATTTAGGACTTTTACACCCGGATTCAAGAGTGGCCATGTCGGGAATGCTGAATGGGTATGTATCGACCAAATTTGCGCGTGCCCATCACGGTAAATGGTTTGCACGGTTGGAGCAGGAGCAAAAAGTACTTGACGAGAGCACAAATCACACACCTCTTATGGATAATAAAGGTAAGGGAAGCTCCTTAAATGGATAAAATAATGCATAAGGTGTCAATCCTAGGAGGCACAACGTTGGAACAAGCTTATAAAACCTATAGCCTACTAAATGAAGAAGTCAGGCGCTGGCAAGATGAGCGGGGTTCTTTCTGGATGGAAGAATCAAATCCAGCCGAGACGTCCCCTTACTACCCCATTGTCGATTTTCCGGAAATGGTAGTTTTAGAACTCTGGAAAAGGTTGAATCAGGTCATAGGAATCTTAATTTCCGAATCGGTCTTAAGGGAAATGTGGATCAAATTTAAAGCCAGTCAACCCGTGTCAGACTCAGAGTTGTTAAGCTGTCTGCAGATTGCCTTAAGCGGCATTGCCCATCTTTCACGAGTCAGGATGTTGGCAACGAAAAAGGATATGCTTGATGCCGCACGTCTTGAGTCTGATGAATCTGAAAGTACGATGTGCCCGATATGCGGTGAGGTTGCCATGCTTTCTGTGCTTGCGCCGCCAACCGGTAAACGCCTCTTGCACTGCACGCTGTGCGGACATGAATGGCCAACGAAGCGCATCGCCTGTATACGCTGCGGAAGGGAAGAGGCATCTGAACAGAACTATCTTCATTCAGAGGAATTCCTGGGGGTTGAAGTGGTGGCTTGTGAAACATGTGGGCAGTATTTCAAGGAGTTCGATTTGAGAGTGTCATCTGTGGAAGACTTTGTTTGGGAAGATGTAAGAACCCTGCCGTTAAATTATGCAGCGGAACAATGGCTGGCAGAACGTGCTAAAATATCTAGAAAAATCCAGTGACCTAGATTTCTAGCGAAAAATAGTAAGAAGCGCTCAGATGACTTAATTCTGAGTGCTTCTCTTTGTCCGAACTCGATCGATGCACTCGAATATGAAGAAAGAAATGATTTGAATATTTAGACTAGGGCATGTTATAATTAGTTTTTATCCGATGACTAATCGCCACTAAAGACTCTGGCTTTTAAGCGGGAAATAAGTGGCTCTAAGCCCCTGGATAAGTTTAACTAAACAAATGATCAAGTTTGTAACTTGAGGGTTAGTAAGTTCCCAATATTAGTTAAAGGCTAATGTATGAATTGCGAATAAGATGTATGATAAAAGCTAAGTTAAGGAGTTAATAACATTGAACCAAACGGATTTAAAATTAGAAATTAATTCACGTAAAACCTTTGCGATTATTTCTCATCCGGATGCAGGGAAAACGACATTGACTGAAAAGCTGCTTCTCTTTGGAGGGGCAATCCGCGAAGCCGGCTCGGTTAAAGCACGAAGAGCGGAACGTTATGCTACGTCGGATTGGATGGAGCTTGAGCGCCAGCGGGGTATTTCTATTACCTCGAGCGTTCTCCAATTCAAGTATCAGGGATTAGTGATTAACATTCTAGATACACCGGGGCACCAAGATTTCAGTGAAGACACCTATCGTACCTTAACGGCAGCCGATAGCGCAGTGATGCTGATTGATGCTGCCAAAGGGGTTGAGACTCAGACAAAAAAACTCTTTCATGTCTGTCGTCAACGGGGAATCCCCATTTTTACCTTTGTTAACAAATTTGATCGTTATGCGAAAGATCCCTTTGACTTAATGGATGAAGTAGAAAAGGTGCTGGGGGTTGAATCGTATGCTATGAATTGGCCAATTGGCATGGGTCTGGATTTCAAAGGTATTTATGATCGGCAGACAGGGCAGGTTGAGCGGTTTATGGACGGTAGTAACAAATCCAGTTCTAAGCCACCCGTATCTGGTGCCCTTAGCGATCCAAAAGTACAAGAAGGCATTGGAGAAGCTCTTCTCAACAAGCTTAACGAGGAAATTGAACTTTTAGATATGGCGGGAAATACCTTCTCACAGGAACGAGTGGATCGTGGAGAAGTGACGCCTGTGTTTTTTGGAAGTGCGCTCAATAACTTTGGAGTTCCTAATTTTTTGCATGGTTTTTTAGAGTTGGCACCGTCCCCACAACCTCGAAGCACGAATATGGGGGAGCTAGATCCGGAAACACCCAGCTTTTCTGGGTATATCTTTAAAATACAAGCCAACATGAATGCCCAGCATCGCGACCGCATCGCATTTATCCGGATTTGTTCGGGCCGATACGAACGCGGCATGACGGTGATTCATACACGTTCCCATCGCCGACTCCGACTCGCTCAGCCTCAGCAATTATTTGCTCAGGAGCGAACGATTCTCGATGAAGCCTTTGCGGGCGATATTATTGGGGTTCATGATAGTGGACTTTTACGGATCGGGGATGTTCTCACCGAAAAAGACGGACTTCAGTTTGAAGCGATGCCCTTCTTTAGCCCTGAAAATTTTGCCCGAATCAATATTGCGAATGCTCTAAAGCGAAAGCAATTCATTAAAGGAATTCAGGAATTACAGGAAGAAGGAGCCATTCATGTCTTCAAAGACCTCCATGTTGGAGTGGAGGCTCCAATCATCGGGGTGGTCGGGCAATTACAGTTCGAAGTGCTGGAATACCGTTTGCGTGAAGAATACGGAGTTCATGTCGATATTCAACACCTTCCCTTTGAAATTGTGCGTTGGGTTAAAAAAGAGGAAAAGACGATCAAACTTCTTACAGAGTCCAGCATGAGCACGGTAGTGATGGATAAAGATGAAAACTATGCTGTTTTGTTATTGGATGAATGGAAGGCAAAATGGTTAAGCGATCGTTATGAGATCGAATTTCTCTTGCAGCCGCAGGAGCTTGCGATGACCTGTCTC
>DATMYU010000487.1:0-3291 GCA_035560775.1 Desulfosporosinus sp. | reverse complement strand
ATATATGAAGAATATTTAGCTCATACAGGTTTTCTATCTAAAGGAGGGAAGGATTTGAATATTAAAAAGAGGGGACTGAGATTCCAAGTCACGGCTTTGATGTTGTTTATTGCTTTGGCAGCAGGTGTCGTCGGAGCGATCGGTATCCATGGGATGTCTCAAATGCACGATAACTCGGATCAGGTTTATCAACAAGACGTAGTTCCTATGAATCGCCTCTCAATGATGAGTATTGATACCCAGGCCTATCGCTCAAATGTCGTATTAGCCGTTAACGCACGTACCCCTCAAGAACGAGAAAAATATTTGGCTCAAATAGATTTAAAGAAAAATGCGATGATCGCGCATATTGGTAAAGTTGAAGCAATACCGAGATCCGCTGAAGAGGATGCTAGCTGGAAAGAGTTTAAAGCTGCCTGGAATGATTATGTCGTGGCCTCTCAAATAACGATTCAAAACGTGGAGGATGGGCGTACAGACGAAGCCTTGTCCAATATTTACGGTGTCGATGGGACTAAAAACCAGTTGGCTGGAGATATACTGCAAAAGTTAGTCGACTCTAAAATGGAAAATGTACAGATTAACAGCACTGAAAAGACAAACCTAATTTTCACGAAGGCTTCACAACTTTCCCTTATTCTTGTTGTGATTGACATGCTGGTAAGCGTCTTTATTGGTTGGTTTCTGAGTAGGGCTCTTAGTAACATGATGCATAATTTAGTACTCAATGCCAACGAAATCGCTGCAGGGGAGATTATCCGAAAGAGTAAGGCTCCTTGGAAACCTTGGAATCGTGAAGGTGTAGAATTGCAGAAGGCCTTCGGCAATATGGTAGTTTCCTTGAGAGACACCATGACTAACGTGGCTGAAATGGCAGGTCAATTGGCCCGAACCGCTCAAGAAATGCGTCTTGGTGCCGAACAGTCAGCTCAGTCCTCTGAACAAGTAGCCGCGTCTGCGAGTGGCATCGCGACCGACACAGAGATGCAAGTTCAAGAAATGACAAAAAGCCATGAACGAATGAGGCAGGTGATTGATCAGCTCAACCAAACAGAACAGCGGGCAGAAAAAGTTAGCCTTGCCTCTAAGCGTTCTGCTAAACTTTCCCACAATGGAAACCTGGCCCTTGGACAAGTGGTCACACAAATGAATGAAATCGAGAGTCAGGTACTAAGTCTAAGTGAAGTGATTATTGATGTGGATGAAAAGTCAGAAGAGATCGCTAAAACAGTCCAAATCATTGACGATATTGCTCAACAAACAAACCTCTTAGCATTAAACGCAGCGATTGAGGCCGCGCGCGCTGGAGAGAACGGACGAGGCTTTGCTGTCGTGGCAGAAGAAGTCCGCAAACTTGCGGAACAAGTCCAAACAAGTTTAGTCAACATTTCTGAGCGGGTACAGGAAATGCAGCAGGCTACCAAGAACGCTCATCAAGGGATGAAAACAAGTGTGGCAAGTGTTAATCAAGGAAGTATCTACTTACAAGAGATCTCCCATCAATTTACGGTGATCCTCGATTCGGTTGAAGAAAGCGCTGGGTCAGCGCAGGACATCGAAAGTACGGTTCAGAAGGTACAGCAGGACGGGGAAGAAATAAGAATTGGTATGCAAAACGTTGTGAAACAGGCCGAATCCACCTCAGCCAGCACTCAAACCGCTGCTTCAGCGGCAGAGGAGCAAAACGCCTCAGTCGAAGAATTGTTTGCCTCTGCGGAAGGTCTCAACGAATTAGCGAGGAATTTAAAGGAATTAATTGGACACTTTAAATTATAGAGATCCCCTTACTAAGGGTAATAACCCCAAATGAGTTAACATATATCTATCAAGTAGAATTATTTTGAAAACGATTGATTATGTCCTCGTTCTATTTTGCAATAAATTTACATTTATTATAGAATTGTAGATAGTAGAGGTTTAGTGCCTCCTGTTTCGCCGCTGGCCAAGGACAGCAAGAGTGTCCCTGTAAGTAGGGATGGCGAGAAGGGACCATTAAAGTAGTGGGATCTTTGGGAGGTCAGAAATCAGATAAACTGAATTGTTGTAGGATAGAAGGGGAGTAAAAGGATGCGTAAAATTCGTAAAGCAGTAATTCCGGCTGCCGGACTGGGAACCCGTTTTTTGCCAGCAACAAAGGCTCAACCCAAAGAAATGCTGCCCATCGTGGATAAACCAACCATTCAATACATTGTAGAAGAGGCCATTCAATCCGGAATCGAAGACATCATTATTGTGACAGGGAGGAATAAGCGGGCCATCGAAGATCACTTCGATCGCTCGATGGAATTAGAGGCGTTTTTGGAAAAGAATGCAAAAGAGGAACTTCTGGATTTAGTTCAGGATGTCGCCCGGATGGCGGATATTTATTACGTGCGACAAAAAGAAGCATTGGGCTTGGGCCATGCAATCTACAGCGCTCGAAAATTCATCGGAAATGAACCGTTTGCGGTCCTTCTAGGGGATGATGTCATATATTCTGAAGTGCCTGCTCTGCGTCAAATGATGAACCACTATGAGCGCTATGGCGCTAGTATCGTAGGGGTGCAGGAAGTTCCACTCGAGGATACGTCCAAATATGGGATCGTAGATGGTCAAAAATTTGCCGATCGACTTTATCGAGCAAAGAATATGGTTGAGAAACCCCGTTCAGATGAAGCCCCAGAAACCCGGTTAGCCATAATGGGACGGTATATCTTGAACCCTGAGATCTTTGATATTTTAGGGCTCCTTTCACCGGGCCAAGGTGGAGAAATTCAGCTCACAGATGGGATTAAGGAACTGGGGCGGTATCAGGAAATCCTCGCTTATGAATTCGAAGGTCGGCGGTATGATGTCGGAGATAAGCTGGGCTTTGTGGAAGCAACCATCGATTACGCGCTGCGTCGGGGGGATCTTTCGGAGGATCTCATGAACTATTTGCGAGAGCTGGTAGGGAAAGCAGATATGAACAAACAGCTAGTAGGACACTAAGACACACTTTATCCCAGCCAAAAGCCTTACCCAAGGGGTGAGGCTTTTGGCTTTCTTTTACTAGTCAGAAAGTATAACTTTCAGTTATATACTTTCTGGAAGCATAAGTGCAACTAAGGCGATCGCCGGCGCCTGAAGGCTTGGCGCTAGCCAAGTTTTCTTTATTTGCCCTGTGAAAATTATTTTGGGTATGCTGCTTAATCCTCGCGAAATTTATGGTGTGAGAGTAATGTAGTGCACTTTACGGAAATAGAGGACGGAAAATTGGCCAAGTTCTACAGCGAAAACGACATGCTTTTCTCCTAATAATTGGTAATATAC
>DATMYU010000486.1:0-4686 GCA_035560775.1 Desulfosporosinus sp. | reverse complement strand
ATCCTATGTATTCCTTAATCTAAACAAAAGGGTATAGGCTTTGCCCAACATAAAAGGGCCTAGCATTGCTAGACCCTTGGGTAGGGGCACGATAGTTCTTTGGGCAGCGTGCCCCCTACATAACCTAATACATGTGTAAGTACCGATCCAGTTCCCACTGTGTGACCGCGACTCGGAAGCTATCCCATTCCTCGGTCTTCGCCTCCACAAAACGATGATAAATATGATTACCCAGTGCCTCGCGAATGACAGGTGCCTTACCTAGTTCATCTAATGCATCTTTCAAACTTCCTGGCAGAGAAGCAATGCCACGTTCTTCGCGTTCTTCTCTGGTCATTGCGTAAATATTCAAATCGACAGCAGGTGGTGGAGTGAGTTTGTTCTTAATACCGTCTAGCCCTGCCTTAAGCTGGACAGCGAGAGCTAAGTAGGGATTACACGAAGGATCCGGGCTCCGCAGTTCAATGCGGGTTGAAGAACCTCTTTTAGCTGGTATACGAATCAATGGACTTCTATTTCGTCCAGACCAGGCAATATAACAAGGAGCTTCATAACCCGGCACAAGCCGCTTATAGGAATTGATCGTTGGATTCGTGATGGCTGTAAAAGAATGGGCATGTTTAATCAGTCCTGCTATATAGTTATAGGCGATTGCCGATAGCTCCATGGGATCACTGGGATCATAGAAAGCATTTTTACCCTCTTTAAAAAGCGATTGATTGCTGTGCATTCCAGATCCATTAATCCCGAAAATGGGTTTGGGCATGAACGTAGCGTGTAAACCATGATGCTGGGCAATCGTGCGCACCACAAAACGGAATGTAGCAATTTTATCAGCAATATCCAGCGCATCCGAGTATTTAAAATCAATCTCATGTTGACCTGGTGCTACTTCATGATGAGAGGCTTCAATTTCAAAGCCCATTTGTTCTAACGTTAACACCATATCGCGACGTGCATTCTCCCCGAGATCGACAGGAGTTAGGTCAAAATATCCAGCTTTATCGTGTGTAATGGTTGTAGGACGTCCTTCGGTATCCGTCTGGAAGAGGAAAAACTCTAGTTCCGGCCCGACATTTAAAGTGTACCCCATTTCTGCAGCTTCTGCTAACACTCTTTTTAACGCACTTCGAGGGCATCCATGAAAGGAGGTACCATCTGGGTTATAAACATCACAAATGAGCCGAGCCACTCCGCCTTGATTGGGACGCCAAGGAAAAATGACGAATGTATTCGGATCTGGACGTAAATACATATCTGATTCTTCGATGCGCGCAAATCCTTCAATTGAGGAGCCGTCAAACATAAGCTCTCCATCCAAGGCCTTTTCCAGTTGTTCAATCGTAATTGCAACATTCTTAAGAATTCCAAAGATATCCGTAAACTGTAGCCGAATGAACTTAACCCCTTTTTCATGTGCTTCTGTCAAGACATCTTCTTTGGTCATCATCATTATATTGTTCTCCCTTCATATTCTTTAAAAGCTAAAGACGCCCATGTGTCACCCCTGATGGCTCAACATGGACATCTTTGTCCTAACCCAAAGGGCACGATGCATCGTGCCCCACTAAATATAGTATATCCGTTGTGATTTTAATTTACAATTGTCATTGAGGTTAATACTCAATTCCTTGACGTGCCATAACGCCTTGTTCGAAAGGATGTTTCTTCTGAACCATCTCCGTCACTAAATCAGCCTTTTCAATCAAAGACAGTGAAGCGTTTCGCCCAGTTAAAACCATTTCAACATGGTTTGGCTTTTTGCTCAGTAGTTCTAAAACATCACTTTCAGAAATGAGTCCATACCAAAGCGCGTTAATAATTTCATCTAGAATAACAATATCCCATTCTCCAGAAAGAACGATTTCCTGGGCCTTTAAAAAGCCCTTACGTGCTTCTTGGAGTTGCTCTTCTTGAAGCTCACCTTTACGAACCCAACCTGGTCCACCAAAGTACTCGATTTGACATTCTGGCATCAAACGTTTCAGTCCCACCAACTCTCCAGTATCATCTTTCTCTTTCATAAACTGAATAATATAGACCTTAAAACCATGACCAACTGCACGTATTGCCAAGCCAAAGGCAGCGGTTGTTTTTCCCTTGCCCTTTCCAGTATAAATTTGTATTAATCCTTGTGATAGATTTGCCAATAGTTACACCTTCCGTATCCATTTTTCAAGTTGAGGATGTATATAAACAACATTAGGGGACGTCAATATTTCAGGAAACCGTTCTAGCGTTTGCCGATTGAAGGAAATAGAAAAAAACAACTTGATTGCAGACTTCTCATCGGTCGCTCTTAACTCCACTTTATCAGGGTAAAGGTAATAGGAATAATTTCCATCTCGCCATGATATTTCTAATTCTCCCAGTTTCACACAGATTATGCCGAATTCTACAACCTTTACGTATGTTACACCCGTAAACGACTGTTTCAAGTACTCAGCTTCCAAAGCAACCTGGCCAACTTTAAATTGAGATTCTAAGAGTTGTTCCACAATAAGTCGGGCTGGGAAGGAAATCTCTTCAAAGACCCTGCGTTCACTTCGTAACTCTTCAAGAATTCGTTCAAAACGTTGGACATGAATAGAACGAACCTTTTGAGCCTTCTTCAAGGCCATTTCGAAGGTATAATACACATCTTCCAAGCACTCTAGGAGTATCGCATCTTCCTCTCGCATGTTGATTGTCACACCCCCATCCCCCATCTTATTAGAGAACTGTCTATAGTGTTATTCTAACTGAAATGTGTTGATTTAGAAAGCCTACTTTCAAAACATTTAAAGAAAACTTGGCTGGCGCCCACGAAGACACTGTCTTCGCACGTATTAGCCTTCTTGCAGACACTGTCTTCGCACGTATTAGTCATTCTGTCAGCCGCAGGCGCAGACCAAGGATGGTCAAGTGTCCCTGTAGCCAAGGATGGCGAGAAGGGGACCGCCGACGGCCGCCTAGTTGCACTTATACCACCCGAATTATGCTTCCCAAAACTTTACTTTCTGTATAGGTATAAAGAAAACTTGGCTGGCGCCAGCGATCGTCTTAGTCACACTTATGCCACCCGAAACTTATACTTTATGACCGGTATATAAAGTATAAGTTTCCTATTTCTTCCTACGCAGTCGCTTTGAAACCCTTTGAACTCTTATCTCAATCCAATCTGTCTCTTCATCAGTGTCCCGACCCTTTTCAAGAGCCTTCCAATAATAGTCTAAAGCATTCCGAAAATTACGTCTATTTTCATAAAACTCTGCCAAGCGAACCAGAGCTTCCAGTGTAAACTCCCTATGGAGTTGTAATTCATCGTCTGATTCGACTCTATAGGTTAGTCGACCTTCCTTTCGCACCTGGTTTTCTGCTAAAACGGCCAATGCTTCATATATTTCGCCTATACGTAGATTATCATGGAAAGTTTCAAAGAGAATCAAGGCTTTTAAATAATATCGTTCGGCGTTAGCGAAATCCATAGAAAGTAAGAATAAACTTGCCAAGCTCTGATAGCGTGAGGCAAGGTCTAAATCCTGATCGGGATAAAACTGTATGGACAATTTGAGATAATATTTTGCTTCTTCTTGGTTTTTTAAAAACTGCACAATCTTACTTAAGAAATAACATTGTTCGCTGAAACCATCTCTATAATCATATCTTAAACTGAGGGCAACTGTCCTTTGCTGACATTCCAAGGCTAAATGCATTTCATTTTGATCAAAGTAAAGTAATGCCAAATACTGAAGCGTATTTGTTAAAGCAACCACATCTGAGATTTGAATATAAATTTGGCAAGCATGCTTTAAGTTCTTGGCAGCTTCCATTTTTCGACCTTGTCTAAAGTGCATCTCCCCCAAGAGGACATCCAACTCCGCTTCGCCTTTAGGAAACTCGTTTGAACGACAGAGTTCTTGTGCTTGTGTGTATGCTCTTTTAGCCCTGATCCAATCTTCGAGAGTAGCATATACTTGACCAACGTCTGCATAAAGCATACCCAACCTTAACGGTGGCGATGAGCTTGGATAGACGGATATAGCCTGCTCATATTCTCTACCCGCTTCCTGAAACATCCCTTTTTTAACGGAGACGCTAGCTAAACCAGCCCAAGCCTCAGCCATTCCTTTAGCATTTTGGATTTCTTGACAAATACGCAACGCTTCTTTGAAATCTTGTTCTGCAAGTACCAAATTTTCCAAGCGCACTCTTACTGTCGCTAGCAGTCTTAACGTAAAGGCAACGATTTCCGGCACGTTTAATTGACTTGCTTTTAATAAGCCCTGCGCATAATATTTTTCTGCTTCAAGGTACTGTTCTTCTCCAAGACACTGTGTTCCCCGTTCCATAAAGTTCCGCCAAAGGGATAACTCCACTTCGTTCATATTATCGCCTCCGTGTCTATCCCATCATATGCACGAGTCGACCTTTTGGCACTCACAAGAATTTCAGGACGAACCTGCTTGTAACCTAGACATAAAAGTCGAAATATGATAATCTGATTTCATGAAAGAGGGGTGTTTTGACCTTGAATACTGATCGGCCAACTCAATCGTTAAATTATTGGATGATTGCCCTTAAGCTTTTCATGTTGGTTCTGGGTCTATATCTCTCAGCCTTGATCTTAGGTAAGGTATTTACGTGGATATTTGCTATTGCCTTCTTCCTGATACGTTTCATTGTATTTGTGGCTGTTTCTTTCAT
>DATMYU010000485.1:0-4203 GCA_035560775.1 Desulfosporosinus sp. | reverse complement strand
ATCTTGATCTATATACCCTGCTACCCTTTCGACTCGTTTAAGAGCTAGCTCTAGCTGAACCCCCGCTGGTAACGAAAGATTTGTTTCTGTCAAAGTACTTAACTCTTGTCTGAGGATCTCATTTTCCCTTTGACATTCTTCAATCGTCTTTGTGAGATCCTCTAACTCCGTTTCTTGGGCCTTCATTAATCTATTGAAATGATCATCTACTTCTTTTTTATTGAATCCCCATATTTTCCCTTTAATCTTTGACAGCTGCTTCACCTTCTTTTCCACTGCTCAGCATAGTGCCATAACGATTGGCAGTTGCCAAAAACTCATTGCTCATTTTACCCGTAAGATTCTCCAACCTAAGCAATTCCTTTTTGCGTTCCTTTATCTTATCCATTAAATCTGACTCTTTCTGTTCCATGTCTTTAATCGCTGTACTCACTTTTTCAGTCCCTTTAAGGTGGATAGTTAGTAATTGACTGGAAATATCATTTTGCAAAGCTAAGCTAGGTGCTAATTCCTGTCTTAATCTTTCAACTTCAGTTAGCAATGACTCCTTTTGTTGAACTTGGATTTCAAGTTCTCGATGGAGTTTTTCGCGCTTCTGAGCGAATTCCTGATCTATAGCTGAAAGTTCATTCCCGACAGACACTGGATCATATCCAATAAAGGAACGTTTAAAACTCGAAGCCACGCTAATCACCCCTCAAGAAATCATCTATAGAACATGTCCAATCCAAACTGGATAACGCGTTGACTTGTAACTAAAAGATTATCTGAATTGTTTCGTATTGTCAATTTAAATCAGTGTTATTAATGTTCTAAGTTTAGGTGCTTTGAAAGCCTGTATATCATAGCCTTAGCTTCCTTAGTTGGAAGTTGATATCCGCGATATCATAAACAATCCGCACCCCAGATAAGTCTTCGGGAGACGGACAGATTGTTTATGGTTGAAACATTTTTACAGAAGAGTCTACACCAATGGCGAATTCATAAAATCCGTTTCATTTGGTTACCTTCTCCTATTTGCGAAAATCCTAATTAATTCATAAAACTAATTCCCATGGAAATTGGACTTTTTTCACAATGCCTCGTTACTTCCATCCAAGTCATGAAGATCCTAGTAATATCTTCTTCTATCAACTGACTCCCAGTTTGAATCTCGATAAACTCCAAGTTAGTACTTGCCCATATTCCATGTTTGACCCCAACCGGAATACGCAGTACATCCCCTGGCTTGACTGAATAGATTACATCATTAAGAGCGAATTCTCCTTCACCATTTGTTATGCTCCATACTTCACTTCGTTGGTAATGCACTTGGTAACTTAGGTTCTTCCCTGCCGAAATTCCAATTCGTTTAGTCAAAACTTCATTTCCATTTTCATATATTACATGATCCAGTACCCGATACCAACCCCAGCGCCGTTCCTCAAACATTGGCCGTTGTCTAGATCCTTTGACCAGATCCTTTACTTTTGGACTAGCTTTTTTATCTGATACTAAAATACCATCGGGACTTGCAACGACAATGATATTAGGCAATCCAAGCACAATAATCGGAATATCCAACTCATTTAAAAGATGGGTCCCCAAGCAGTCCTCACTTAAGACTCCATTTCCGATAATCGGTGTCGATATTTCTTCCGTTAAGGTGTTCCAAGTCCCTAGGTCCTTCCAGTTCCCCTCATAACGAAGGGCAATAATATTCTTGGCTTTTTCTACAACTTCATAGTCAAAACTTGTTTCAGGTAATGCGACATACTCGTTTTTCAGTTCTAGGTAATCCGTAGGTAGACCTTTCTCCTCAAGCTTAGAAAGGACATAGCCCAATTTAAAGGCAAATACTCCACAATTCCATAATGATTGCTTCTCGATTAGTTCTAGGGCTTGTTCTTTTGTTGGCTTTTCCTTAAAATAGGAAACTTTTATAAGATCATGACCCTCTTGCTTTGATTCAGGTACAATATACCCATGTCGTTCCGAAGGATAGGTGGGTTGGACTGCGACAAGAGCAAGATCTGCCTCATTTGCTTTAAGAACATCTTCAAGTTCTTTGACCAAATCGAAAAAACGATAGTCCATATAGGAATCCACTGGAACTACTGCAACCACTTCACTAGGACTGACTCCCTTGACTGAAGATAAATAAGCTGCGGCTAAAGCAATAGCTGGATAAGTATCTCTTCGTGCCGGTTCGATGACCATCTCTATGGATTCGCCCAGCTGACTTTGAATTATATTCACTTGAGATTTATTAGTGGCAATCACGGTTGAATTAGCTAAACCCACTGCTTTTAATTGGCCCCAAACCCGTTGAACCATTGATTCGCGCTCACCGTTATCGTTTTCCAGTACTTTAAGAAATTGTTTTGAACGTGAATTATTGGATAACGGCCATAGTCGTTTTCCTGAACCACCAGAAAGCAAAATTAGTCTCATTAATAAACCGCCTCTTTCACATGATGAAGGTATCACTGCAGGCTGACCCTACTCTCTAGTATCACTGAACGTCCACCTACGGTTCATCAAAAAGTTACTCACAGGAACCACCACAACAACCAAACATTGACCATATAGATAGTTCCATTGAAGTACATGAACGTCAATGAACATAATAGAGCTATTTAACCCCAGTCCAATGAGAGAAACCATCGTATAATATAAAAACTGTCGTTTTTTTCTATCTACTGCGCAAAATGTCCAGTTTCGGTTTAAATAATAAGAAATCAACAGAACCAATAGAAAACCAACGACTGAACTTATAACCGGGTCAAGATGGGCTAATTCGACTAATGCTATGAGGCTAGAGAAATGAAGAATTGTACCTAATAGTCCAACCAGTCCATATCGGATTATTACGGAAATTTGGGAAGTTGACTCCTTAGTAATGTCCATTATTACCTCATCCTATATCCTTTGGTTTAGACATCAGTGTTAATCTTATTGTCAGAGTCAGAAAACGAAAACAAGTTATCCGTAGCATCATCTGCAAGTCCATGATCCGTCTTCTCCCAGTAAAAGGGTTTGAAAATTAATTGCCAAGCTGCTTTATAAGCAGCTATACTCATTAACATCCAGTAGTATGGTGTCAAGAGTGCATACTTAATAAGTCTAAAAGAAAGTGTAAAATCTTTTTTCTCGTGTAGTTCACCGATAACCTTATATACGCCGGCAACATTACTGAAAACGAATAGAAAGTTCCCTATAACCAGCTCCACTGCAGCAATATAATAAATTGGCCCAGGAAACATCATGGGAATCAACTGGTTGTGAGTCATATACCATAAGACAACTAACACCCATAAAAATGGATTAATGAGAGGGAGGAGTGGAGTTGCTAAAACGATGACCTGTATCCCAACCATCCCTCGAGTTCCGACTTGACGCCATAAACGCAATGGAAATCTCATGTGAACGAACCAGGTCAACATATACCCTTTAATCCAGCGTGATCTCTGTCTTATCCAGTTTCCAGTACGACTATTCGCTTCCTCCCAAGTTCTCGAGTCAACGATACCTGTTGTAAAACCTTCGCCGTATAGCCGAATACCAAGATCTGCATCCTCAGTGACATTGTAAGGATCCCAGGCGTTAAGCTTTTTTAAAATCTCAGTCTTGAAATGATTTGAAGTCCCACCAAGCGGAATAGGAATGTCCAATTGCATGAGCCCTGGTAACAACAAATCAAACCACATACTGTATTCTTGTGTAAACCAGCGAGTAAGCAGATTTTGTTCGCTATTGTAATAATTCAGCTTTGCTTGAATACAACAACATCTATCGGAACTTCTGTTAAATGCTACGTGCACTTTCTTGAGCTGATCTGGTTCAGGTCTATCCTCAGCATCATAAATAACTACATATTCCCCCATGGCGTGAATTAATCCATAATTGCACGCCTTCGGCTTTGTCTTAGGATTAGAGTGAGGTACTACTATGCTCGTATAGTAGTGTGGCAACTTCATGGAGCGAAGGAGTTCCTGAGCCTCTACATCGTCCTCCTCAATCAAAAGACGAATATCTAATTTAAACTTAGGATAATCTAGCCGCTCAAGGTTTTCTACCAATGCCCGAATTACACGGCTCTCTTTATACATAGGTACTAATATGGTATAAATCGGAAGAGTGCGTTCATCTATTGCAGCAACTTCTTCATCCGAAACTCGTATCTGGGCAGTGGGACGGATCCCACGTAGAATCATTAAAAAC
>DATMYU010000484.1:0-2976 GCA_035560775.1 Desulfosporosinus sp. | reverse complement strand
AGGTTATGCTCATGATTCGTTTATTTTATTAGTTAATCCAGTGGTTCGAAGTGAATGTGACCATTCTCTAAACCAGCCACATTGTTTTTCAGTTCGCTTTTAATATTGTTTGATATCGTTTTCAGTGTGATCCACAATAACATTGCCCCGAACTCCACAATGCAAAAACGTTGAAACCTTGTTTCCATTGCGGTATAGCTTTATGTCATGGCAGTCCACATTGTCTCTTATTTTTAGGACTGCAGTTTTTATGTTATCGACAATATCCTGCTGTGTTTCAGTAATATCCTCAGTTTGTACCACTTGCTCAGCTCGCTCAAAGTAAAGACTCACATTGTCAACATTTTTTATTGCCTTCTGAACCATGTTGCCTGTTGCTAAGTTTTCTACCAGTTCTATGTGTGCAGTAATCTTCTTTTTGCCTTCAAGTTCATAAACATGAACATTTGTACAATTAGAAATTGGCTTACTATTTCCTCGAATGTCGGGCTAAGACTTAAGTCAGCCATCCCGACTTTTTCAAACACCTTGCTTTCGACTAATTCATTTTCATGACACGCATCGCGTTGATGACAGCAATCACCGTTACCCCGACATCCGCAAACACCGCTTCCCAAATAGTGGCTATCCCTCCAGCACCTAAAACAAGTACGATAGCCTTAACACCTAATGCGAAAAATATATTCTGCCAGACGATGCTTCGGGTTCTTTTAGCAATTTTAATGGCAGTTACTAGCTTTGAGGGTTCATCTGTCATGATTACAATGTCCGCCGCCTCTATGGCTGCATCGGAACCTAACCCCCCCATTGCCACCCCAACATCAGCACGAGCCAATACCGGGGCATCATTGATACCATCACCGACAAAGAGCAGCTTCCCTTTTGTTTTCTTTTGTTTTTCCAATAGTTCCAGCTTCTCAACCTTCTGGTCGGGGAGTAATTCAGCATATACTTCGTCAAGGCCTAACTGACGGCCAATCGTTTCTCCCACCAGCTTGCTATCTCCGGTAAGCATGACTAGTTTCTTTACGCCAATTCCCCTAAGCTCTCTTACAGCCTTTTCTGCATCATCCTTAATCTCATCCGATATTACAATATAGCCTGCATAGTTGCCATCAATGGCTATATGAACCACTGTACCTGTTTCATCAATTACATCATAGGTTATATTTTCTTTAACCATCAGTTTTTTATTGCCGGCTAGGATACGTTTACCCTTAACACTCACTTTGATTCCATGCCCTGAGATTTCATCATAGTTCTCTATTTCGCTTTTATTAATTTCTTTCCCGTAAGCTTTCAGGATGGAAATTGCAATGGGGTGGTTTGAATAGCTTTCAGCAAAAGCAGCATACTCCAACAGATTCTCCTCAGATTCACGATCAAGAGTGTAAATTTTTGTAACCTTAAACACTCCTTTGGTAAGGGTTCCCGTCTTGTCAAAAACAATAGTGTCCACATTATTTATGGCTTCAAGGTAGTTGCTGCCCTTGACCAGTATGCCACTTTTAGCAGCTCCTCCAATACCACCGAAGAAACCCAATGGAATCGATATTACTAAAGCACAGGGGCAGGACACAACAAGAAAAACCAAAGCCCTATATATCCAATCTGAAAATGTAGCACCTGAAACAACCAAAGGTGGAATAACCGCCATTGCTAATGCAACGAATACCACGACTGGTGTATAGTATCTTGAAAATTTAGTGATGAACTGTTCAGTTGGAGCTTTCTTACTATTAGCATTTTGTACCAAGTCGAGGATTTTGGATACTGTGGAATCTCCAAACTCTTTAGTTACCTCAACTGTTAATAGTCCATTCTTATTGATTGTTCCTGACAGAATTTCGTTTCCTGGTTCAACTTCTCTTGGCACTGACTCCCCGGTTATGGCAGACGTGTCAAGCATAGACATACCCTCAATCACCTTGCCGTCAAGGGGTACCTTCTCGCCCGGTTTTATAATGATAATATCTCCAACACTTATTTCCTCAGGAGATACCCTCTTAATATCCTCACCAACCTTTAGATTGGCATAGTCGGGTCGAATGTCCATCAAAGCACTGATTGACTTTCTCGAACGGTTTACGGCCATATTTTGGAAGAAATCACCAACCTGATAGAAGAGCATCACTGCCACTCCTTCAGGAAATTGCTTTATTGCAAAAGCACCTATAGTGGCAACACTCATCAAAAAGTTTTCATCAAACACCTGACCCCTTGAAATGTTTCTAACCGCTTTTAAAACAACTTCTCCACCAACTAAGACATAGCTTACTAGGAATATTCCAAACTCAGCCCAAAACGGAAACTTGCCTAAGATGGCGACAAAAAAGAGAACTGCACCAATACCTAAACGAATAACTTTAGATTTGTTTATACCTTCAGCTTCTTTGCTTTCCTCTTTCTTATCTTCACTTTCAACCACTTTGATACCTGACTCTATCTTCACCGCAATTTTAGATGCTTGCTCGACGACCCTTTGCAGATCGCGCTTGCTATTCACTTCAAGGGTTAATTTTCTGGATACAAAGTCTACAGAAACAGAACTCACACCTTCAAGGTTTTTGACCTCTGTTTCAATTTTGTTGGCACAATTTGCACAATCCAACCCAATTAATAACAATACCTTTCTTTCTGGCCTTGAGAGTGCTTTATCCTTGATAATGATATGGGATTCAAGGTTCTTGATTATTACATTCGCTTGATTGAATATATCGTCTTTATTCTCATTACTGACCAACTCAATCGTAAGAACTTTGGTCACAAAATTCAGCGATGCACTTGCAACCCCTCCCACCTTTTTGACTTGATCCTCAATTTTAGTGGCACAGTTTGCACAATCTAATCCCTCTAATAGCAACTCCTTCTTCACTGTCGAACTCACACTCGTTTCCTTCTTTCTGATTTTATTGACAATCGCATCATGTTCATGACTTACTATTCATTGATATGGATTAATCCTTGGTCGAATAT
>DATMYU010000483.1:0-4872 GCA_035560775.1 Desulfosporosinus sp. | reverse complement strand
ATTTCAAACCCTACCCTAGGGCATCATACCCCAACTATTTGAGCACCTGTTGCCAAGCGTCCAATATCTCAAGATCTGTACACTCCTTGGATATAACTGCATGCCCAATCCCTTGTGGCAGAATCAGAATCTTTCGTCCCCCTCGGTTTTTCTTATCCGCTTTCATCAATTCTAACAAGCTCTGAGGGGTTTTTCCACTTATAGAAATTTCAGTCGGAAGCCCAAAGATATCCAGCAAATGCTTGATTCGATCAACCTCACCCACTGTCATGAACCCTTTAGTTTTGGCCAGATAAGCAGCAGCCACAATGCCAATGCTGACCCCTTGACCATGGGTCACGCCGCGATAGTTCATCTCAGTCTCTAAGGCATGCCCGAAACTATGTCCTAGGTTCAGTAAAGCACGTAGCCCTTGTTCACGTTCATCTTGGGAAACAATCCTCACTTTGACCATCGAGGAGCGTGTCACCATTTCGCGCCAAATCGAGGGGTTCCGTTGCTTAATGCCTTCACCTTGTGTTTCGAAAAACTCAAAAAGGCCTGAGTCAGTAATCAAGGCATGCTTAATGCTTTCCGCTAAACCATTTTCGACTTCTTCCCAAGGCAAACTTTCAAGGGTAGTGAAATCTGCCCAAACCGCCAGCGGAGGATAAAAGGCACCGATAATGTTCTTTCCAGCCGGATGATTCACAGCAACCTTCCCACCGATACTACTATCCACTTGCGCCAATAACGTAGTAGGGACTTGAATCAAACGAATCCCCCGCATGAAGACACTAGCAAAAAAACCAGCCAAATCCCCGATAACACCCCCTCCAAGGGCAATAACAAGAGTATGGCGGTCTGCACCGAAGCGCAGTGCTGCTGTGGTAAGTTGACTTAACCTCTCCAGCGACTTTTCCGTTTCTCCGGCGGGGACAAACAAGAAATTCACACGATATTCCAGAAGTCCTTTCTGGAGAGGTTCCGCATAAAGCTTAGCCACTACCGGATTGGCAATAATAAGAATGTGTTCTAAATCTTGGCATTCAGAATGAAGGAATTTACCCAATTCTTCAAGAGAAGCCCCTAAAAACACTGGATACGGTTTAGCCGCCGTTACTTCAATCTTTTGACACTCTAGTAAACTCATTATTAGTCATCCTCCCAAGCCCTTCCAGAATCTCGCTCACCACTTCATCTATATCTTTTTGGGTCGTATCGATCATCAAGTCAGCCTTGGCGTAGCATTCACGACGCTGGGACCATAATTTCTCGATCTCCTCTTTTGTGCTCTTTAGCAACGGGCGATCATTCTTATGCCCGATTCGGCTAATAATCTCTTCCATCGAAGCATGAAGCCCGATTAGAATACCATTCTGGGTCAAGTCTTTCCAGTTGAGCGGATTCAACACTGTCCCTCCACCCGTCGCAATAACCATTTGCTCCTGCCGACTGAGTCTCTGGACCACAAGCCGTTCTTCTGAACGAAAACGTGTCTCCCCATAACGTCGGAAAATTTCAGGCACACTCATGCTAGTAACTTCTCCAACCTCCAAATCCGTATCGACAAAATCCCAAACGAGCGACAGGGCTAAGCGCTTTCCAACCGTACTTTTGCCTGTTCCCATAAACCCAATGAGAACGATGTTTCGCATGGAGATCACCCTCTCATCCTTTAAAGTGTTAAATACGTCTTATAAGACTCCCAGGCTGTTTGTAATTCTATAAAGCTATCCGCCGGGAATTTTTCTAAGACTGCTTCAGCAATCACCCAAGCCACCACATGTTCCAAAACAACCAAGGCAGCAGGTACGGCACAGACGTCTGAACGCTCCACACTTGCTTTAACCACCGCTTTGGTTTCTAGATGCACCGTGTCTAAAGGCTGATACAAAGTTGGAATCGGTTTCATGACCGCTTGAAGGATTATGGGTTCCCCGTTGCTCATTCCCCCTTCAATTCCTCCCGCATGGTTGGAAGCCCTAGCAAAGCCTTGCCCCTGGCGATAAGTGATCGGATCATGAACTAACGAACCCAAACGTTCCCCTGCTTCAAACCCTAGGCCAAAAGAGACCCCTTTCATCGCTTGCACTGAGAGAACTGCTTGTGCCAGCTTTCCATCTAGCTTACGGTCCCACTGAACATGGGATCCAAGTCCTGCGGGAACATTATGAACTTGCACCTCTAATAGTCCGCCCAAGGATTCACCCTTCTCCCGAGCGACAAGGAGTCGTTCCCCCATCTTTTGTTCAGCAATGGGGTCTCCAACCGACCACTCCGATTGTCTTACACGTTGCCAATATTCTTTCTCGTCTATGTACTCCGCATGAACACCGCCTACAGCGAGAACATGCCCTCTGATTTCTACCCCAAGGGCGGATAACCCTTGTCTAACAATATTTCCGATCGCGACCCGCATAGCAGTCTCTCTGGCACTCGCTCTCTCGAGAATATTCCGAACTTCGGTACGGTATTTCAGAGTTCCGGTCAAATCTGCATGTCCTGGCCGTGGGGTCATCACCTTTCGGCTCTCTAAGTCAGCACTTTCCCCCCAGTCCATGATACCAGCCCAGTTTTCCCAATCACGATTCTGGATTTCTAAGGCGATCGGGGCCCCAGTACTTAATCCTCCCCGCACCCCGGAAATCAACTGCACCTCATCTTGTTCGATAGCCATTCGCCCTCCGCGTCCAGGACCTTGTTGACGCTGTCTTAATGCCTCATCGACACGATCCTTAGAAATCTTCATTCCAGACGGCAGACCTTCTATGATTCCTACTAATTTCTGACCATGTGATTCTCCTGCTGTTAAAAAACGCACTATTTGTCCCTTCTCTCTAGCCCCATTACTCTTCTCGGATGCGCATGCCCACCGGAGCAACAATGACACTCCTCCGGTCACCCGAGGAATTAGTCAAAATGATGGTTGTTCCCATACTTCGCCCTAATGCATTAAAGATTAATTTGCCCTCTATATCTCCAGGCCTCCCAAAAAACTCTATACCATCCTTTAAATAAACAGTTTTAATTAATTTTCCTTGCCTAAAAATCTGATAATGATGATCCCCCGCTTGATAATAGAATTTAATTGTATACCAGTTATTCTCCGCCAGGGCAGCCTGGCGAACATCTCTGATTTCTTCTAGTAATTGAGTCGTCGCAAAGGCGAGACGTTGCTTTTCCAAGTTAACTGGAAGCTTAATAAGCAGATAAAAACCTGAGCCGGCCACGAGAATCAAAACAAGCATTATTTCTAGCAACGTAAATCCTCGCTCATCCCTCATTCCGCTCATAGCTCTCTTCCTTTTTACTCTAAGCTTTACCAGACATCCGCCGCTTGAGTTGGTCTTCTAGGGCCTGCCGCATCACCTCGACAGGAGCTTGTCCTCCTAGCCAGTACTCCCAAGCCAATGCCCCTTGGTAAAGAAGCATACCTAATCCATTCAACGTCCGGCACCCCTGTCTCTTCGCTTCCTGCAAAAAAATCGTTTCTCTAGGGTTAAATATTATATCAACAACGAGGGCTCGATCAGAAATCCCTTGTACTGAAAATGGGAATGGTTCACCGTGTAACCCTACTGAAGTCGTCTGCACCAACAGATCGACATCCTCTATCCACGTCCCTGGAGCAAACTCCCCCGAGGTAGCTGTTCCACCCCACTGCTTAATCAACTCCATCAGGTCCTTCGCCTTTTCAGGCGTGCGATTTAAAATATGGATTTGCATCCCCTGTTCAGCAAGAGCTAAGGCAATCCCTTTAGAGGCTCCACCCGCCCCGAGGAGAACCGCTTTTTTCCCCCTAAACCCCTTGAGTTCTTTTTCCACAGAACGAACAAAGCCATCGCCATCGGTGTTATGACCAATATGCTGCCCGTTAAGAATTTTCACAGTATTAACCGCTCCTGCGCGTCTAGCCGCGGGAGTAAGAGTATCCAGGAAGGGAATGATCTTCTCCTTATGAGGTAGGGTTACGTTCCACCCTGAAAAGCCTAGGGCACAAAGCCCTGCTACCGCCTCGTTCAAATGATTAGGCTCTACGTGAAAGCGTTGATATTTCGCGTCAATCCCTAAAGCTTCATACCCCGCCTTGTGCATTCCCGGAGAGAGTGTGTGCTCAATCGGCTGCCCGATCACGGCATAGTGTTTCTCCATTTTATAACATTCCTTTACATCTTGGTCGCCAAGGGATAATAGAGAAAAGGAATGGCAGGCCATTCCCTAAATACTTAATGAATTTTGGGGCTGAAAGGTTTCGCTGGAGCAAAATGCTTCATCATCCAGATGAGAATCTTCTCCATTCGGCGCATAAAGCGAGTTCCAATAAATTCATGGTCATTAATAGGGGTAACCAATATCGTATAGAGGCCGAGTCGATTACCCCCTAGTATATCCGTAAACAACTGATCTCCAATGACAGCAGTATCCTTATGCCCTGTTCCCAAAAGATCCATTCCCGATCGGAATGCTCTTCTTCGAGGCTTTGTCGCTCCAAAAACAAAAGGAATATCTAAGCGCTCCGCAACAATAGCTACGCGCTGGCGCTTACTATTGTTGGACACGACACACGCACTGATTCTCGCGGCTTTAACTTTAATAAACCACTCCGCCACTTTAGGACCCACTTCGACATCATTCCATGGGGTCATAGTATTATCCAAGTCTATAATGAGCCCTTTAATCCCATCCTGAGAAAGTTGCTCAATGGAAATAAGATCAAGTGAAGGAGCTTGAAGTGTAGGTCGAAAATAGTCAAACATTGAACCCTCCAAAGTGCAGAACTTTTAATAATTATACCTTAGAGGATACCGTGAGAGCAAGTAATGGGTTCATTTTTTAAAATTAATCTTTTCCATCTCTTCCATTAATTTTTGAATTGCTTTCTTTTCAATG